>NZ_JBTXLS010000008.1:0-78958 GCF_054871665.1 Myroides sp. LJL115
GGACAAATTTTTAGAGATTAAATTAACTTTTTTTGTATTATTGTATAACTTTTCAAAGTGGCACCTTTTGACCGAAATGGGTGGCACGGTCCGACCGAAATACCCAGACACACACAAGACCAAAAACTTCTACTTAGACCATATTCCTAGAAGAAGTACTTTGTCGGATACCAACGAAAATAGGAGTGTTGAATTCTATGCTCAGATTTACAATAAACTCTTAACCAGGTGTGGTGATGACTTATCAGACAGCCGAATTAAAGAAACTTTTGGTAAATAGGTCAAACTAATAGTCAGTACTAAAATTAGCCTGTTTAAAAACATATTATCCTCTGTAGGCAGAAAGCCAAAAAACGGCAAAACTAAAGGAGGTATTAAAGTTCATTCTATTATTAATGCAGATGAAAGATTTCTGAGTTTAGTCTGGCTTTCAGAAGCCAAAGTGCAGGATAAGACCTTAACTTTGAAAAAGGTAAGGCTCTATGACAGAGAAAATAAAAGGGAATTTGAATTCATCGACAACTTGTTTGATTTACGTGCCGATTTTATAGCAGCCTTGTGTAAAACCAGATGGCAAATCGGACTTGTTTTCAAAAAGCTAAAACAGAACTTTCCTTTGAAGTACTTCCTGCCGGGAGGATAAATGAGAATGCAATTAAAATACAGAAATACTGCACTTTAATTGTAAATTTATTGTTTATGGTTATTAAGAAGGACTTAAAACGAAATTGGGCTTTTTCCAATTTAATCAGCTTCTGTAAAATTCATTTGTTTAATCCCATTGCTCTGATGATTTTTCAGAGACTCCAGAAAAAGATTGGATTATAGACAAACAAGTAGAGCACCAATTATATTTTTCTTGAGGTTTAGTATTGAAAATCAGTAAAATAAAAATCGCTACAAGCAAATAATTAACTTGATTGGTGCAATTTCATATACTTTTTTTAAAGTTTTATCGGACAATAGTGATTTTAAATATAAACTAAAATAACTTAATTCAGTATAAAGATTATTAGTCTAGATAAAATAAAGAACATAGTGTTTACACTACTACTTGCTTTAAAATAAATATTGCCTTTATATAGCTTACTATTAGTGAAGTATGCTACTTAAAGGCAACAATCCTGGGAAATATCTTTTTGAAATTTCTTTTTTATATAATTAGCTTTTAGTGAAGATCTATACCTGAGATTCCCTCTTTCTTTGCATATTGTCCACTGATAAGAACACTATACTACCTAAAACGGGAACCACCAAAATAAGTAGAAAAAACAAAATACTTTGTCCAAGACTATATTTTGATTTAAAAAGTCTATAAATAGCATAGATTATTAAACCTATTGGTATAAGACTAAATAATTGCCAAAGGAAAAGAGGAATGTCTAAAGAAAGGCTAGTTTGTATCGCTAGAATACTAGGTAAATAATACTCCATAATGAATAATATAATCTTTTTCGTCTAATAAATAATTACTCTTTTATTAATTTTTGATTTAAAGAAGCCATATCAATCACATATCTATATTTGACTTTACCTTGCAAGAGATTTTCAAAAGCTTCATTGATCTGATCAATATTGATGAGCTCAACATCTGCATGAATTTGATGTTCAGCACAAAAATCAAGCATTTCCTGGGTCTGCTTAATTCCACCTAATAAAGATCCTGAAAAGTTAATACGCTGCATTATTAAACTAAATGCTGCTACTTCTAATGGCTTCTCTGGTGCTCCTACAAGGGTTAATTTACCATCTCGTTTTAAAAGATTTAAGTACCTATTAATATTATGTTGAGCAGAAACGCAGTCTAATATAAAATCTAAACTACGAGCGTTTTGCTTCATTTGATCCTTATCTGTTGACAATACTACTTTATCAGCTCCTAAGCGCATAGCGTCTTGGACTTTAGAAGCTGAGGTAGTGATTACCACTACATAAGCACCCATTGCTTTTGCTAACTTTACAGCCATATGTCCTAAGCCTCCTATACCAACGATTCCTACTCTAGACTTAGGCCCTACATTAGCATGTCTTAAAGGAGAATAGGTAGTAATACCTGCACAAAGTAAAGGAGCAGCAGCTTTTAAATCTAAACTCTTTGGTATATGTAAAACAAAATCTTGATCCACTACAATACTCTGTGCATAACCTCCAAAAGTAGGTTGATTTAACTGCGTATCAAAGCTATCATAAGTTTGGGTGTGTCCTACTTCACAATATTGCTCTAAATCATCTTTACAGCTTTCACACTCTCTACAACTATCCACAATACAGCCAACCCCTACTATATCCCCAATAGAGAATTTATTAACTTCATTACCAACTTGAACAACCTTACCAATAATCTCATGTCCTGGTACATTTGGATACATGGTTGCCCCCCATTCAGACCTAGCTGTATGTAGGTCTGAATGACAAACTCCACAATACAAAATTTCTATTTCTACATCTTTCTTCCCTACTAAGCGGCGTGTGATGCTCATCAATTCTAAATCTTGCTCTGCACTATGGGTACCATAGGCTTTTACTATTTTTGTATTCATATAAAATCTAATGCTCTATAAATTATAGCTTTATTGAAAATAACTTGCTATGTGCATTCTTCCAAGCGACAAGATAATTAAAAAACTAAGGTTCGTCAAGTTTATTACAAGATAACTTTAAATTTTTATTACAAAAAAACTAGATAATAAACCAATAAAAGACAACTAAAACTCTTTTATCCTACAGAAAAAGGTACCTTTGAAGTTAGTTTATAATAAAAAAGAGAATAATGATAATTAGAGCCTATACTTTTAAAGATGCTCAAGCTACTCTATCACTTTTTATAGATACAGTCAAATCAACTAATGCTAGAGATTATTCGGATTGCCAGATTAAAGTATGGGCAAATCCCAACAAAGATTTAAGTCAATGGAACTTATCGCTTTTACAAAACCATAGTTTTGTTGCCCAAATTAAGAGTGAAATAGTTGGTTTTATAGATATTTCTCCTAGTGGATACCTAGATCATCTCTTTGTTCATAAAGACCACCAAGGCCAAGGTATTGCTAGTGCATTATATCAAAAAATAATAGAAACAATTAAGCATAAGAAAATAACTACCCATAGTTCCATTACTTCTAAACCTTTTTTTTTAAGTAAAGGTTTTACTGTTATTAAAGAGCAACAAGTAAAACTACAAGAGGTTTACCTTACTAATTTTGTAATGGAAAAGCTTTTTTTATAAGTTTAACTCACTAGTTATAAAAACGCATAACTGGAGGTAATAAAGTAACCTTCCTTTTATTTGTATCGCAAAGCCTAACTTTGTTGCGTATCAGGATCCATATTAACCCATACAATAATACCAGAAATTAAAGTTAGAAGACCTGCTATGTGCACTGCCCACATTAAGCCAAAAAGATTTCCAACTACTCCTGCCATTAATGCTCCTACTGCATATCCCATATCTCTATAAAAACGATAAACTCCTAAAGAGGAAGCACGCCAATTAGGCATAGCATTATCTCCAATACCTGCAAGTAAAGCTGGATAGACCATAGCTGTTCCTAATCCTAAAAAAACAGATCCCCATAACCCAGCATGTAAGGGTTCGAGAATTTCTATACCAATGATTATATGACCAACTACTTGTACAAACATTCCTGTAACAATAAGAGGTTTTCTCCCCCATCTATCTGAAAGTGGACCTGTAATAATTTGTCCTACTCCCCAAACAATAGGATATATAGCCTTGATCCAACCAACACCCTCTAAACCAACGCCCATAGATAAAAACAACAAAGGAAAAACACCCCAAGACATTCCATCATTTAGGTTATTAATTAATCCAGCTTGAGAAATACTAAATAGATTTTTATTTTTATAAGAAGTCTGTTTAAAAACCCACCATAAGCTAGGCTTTTCTTCTGCCTCATTTGAACTAATACCTTGACTTTCAGATTCTAAAACAGCATATGCTTTAGTGTCTTTAATTAAAAAAATAGACAAAGCTGTTCCTGCTAGAGTATAAAATATTCCTAAATAAAAAGGAGCAGGACGCAATCCATAAGAAGAGGCTATATACCCAGTTAATAAGGCAGTTAAACCCACAGCTCCATATCCTGCGGCTTCGTTTAATCCCATCGCTAGTCCCCTATTTTTACTACCTACAAGATCTATTTTCATATTGACAGTCATAGACCAAGCTAGCCCTTGACTAATACCAAGTAAAATATTAGAAAAAATAATCCAATTCCAACTTGGTCCATAAGCTAGCAAAAAAGGAACAGGCAGGCCAACTAGCCAACCTAAGATAAGTACTCGTTTTCTAGTATATCTATCGCCTAATGCTCCAGAGAAAAGGTTTGTAACCGCCTTAACTAGACCAAAGGCAATTATAAAAGAAAATATTATAACGTCGGACTGTATATGGAAGCTTTCCGTAGCCACTAAAGGAACTACAGTTCTTTCCAAACCAACCATACCTCCTATCATTATATTTACTACTATTAATAGTGTAAATTGTTTCCAATTTCGCTTTAGACCTAGTGCAATTTTTTCCATCAGAAATATGTAATATTTTTAGCTCACTAATCCTTACACTATAGATATAACGGAGCTTGAGCAATTTTAAAGGCTGCAAAATTAACCAATATTCTAGGAAATACGTCTAACCAAAGGCTAAAGTTTATTTATTTCCTCTTTATATTTATGGATATCAAAAAGCCAATTCATTTGCTTATTAGCCAAATATTCTGGCAATAATTGAAATGCAGCATTTCGCATATTTCCCCATAAAACAGATTCTAGCTGAGCTACTTTGCCTAGATTCCAACTTTGTTTAACAACTTTATGGGCTTTTTCTCTCCTTAAGCTAGGATATTTTTCTAATGCTGTAAGAAGGTCATACTTTTCTAAGAGTAAAGAAATAACATAGGCATCTTCAATACCTTGACAAGCGCCTTGTCCTAGATTTGGGGTAGTTGCATGGGCGGCATCACCTATTAAGCACACTCCACCTTTTACCCAATTATTTATAGGTTCTAAATCGTAAATGTTATCCTCAAAAATATTCTCAGAGGGTGTTTTTTGTATTAATTCTCTTACCATATCTGGACATTCCTCCAAATAATTAAACAAAGTAGTTGACGCTTTTTTAAGATTCTCATTGATTAAGAAATACCAATACACCTGATTGTCATTAATTTTTACAAACCCAAAACGCTTACCACTACCCCAAGCTTCTAAAGAAGTATTGTCTAACTCATTAGGTAAATTAAAATCAACTACACCCCTATAACATACCTGTTTTGCGTTTCTAATTTTACTATTGGGATGTACAAAATCTCTCACTTTTGAGCGCAAACCATCGGCTCCAATTACAATAGAATGAGTAAAATTACTACCTTCTTGCATAATTAGAGTGTAGCCTTGGGTATTTTCTTGTTTTACACAAGCAAGTCGTTTGTCTAATAGGATATTTTCTATACCTATTTCTTCTACTAAAATACGATGTAGTTCCCGTCTATGAATAGCAATATTTAAAGCTTTGAATTTGTTCTCAAATGATAGTAAATCATTGGTTGAAAGTCTATTTAAGTTAAAGTCACTTAATTCGACTTGAAGCATTCTAACTCCACTTTGCTTTAGTTTTTCACTAATTCCAAAATAATTGAAAATTTGCATAGCATTAGCTGCTAAAGCAATACCAGCACCTACAGGTTTTAGCTTCTTGGCAGATTCGTATATTACAAAGTCAATATTTTGCTTTTTAAGAGCTAAAGCCATAGTTAATCCAGCAATACCTGCTCCGATAATGGCTACTTTTGAATTGTTTTGAGTGGTTGGGTTCATCTAAAATACCTTTGGCAATAAATATACCTCCGTTTGGAGCTATAGCCAAGAAAAAACAAAGTAAATTCCTTGTTGACCACAAAAGTGGGGCAATCAACTAAATGTAATTGCAATAATAAACTCTTTACTAAAGGGCTCAGTAGTAAAAAGTATATACTCTTAAATATTACTTTAAAGGGCTTTTACCTAGGAATAATTACTCTAATTTTGAAATATCTATAGTCTAGCTAGACTATATTTTAGAACCATAAACACTTTCGATAACGATATAAAGTTTTGCATTTGGCAAAGCTAGTTCAAATATAATACCAATGATACAATACAATAAAGTGGAATTAATGGCCCCAGCTGGTAATTTTGAATCCCTACAAGCAGCTCTAGACAATGGAGCGGACTCAATCTATTTTGGGGTGGATCAATTAAATATGAGAGCAAGAGCGAGTATTAATTTCACTATGGAAGATTTACCAGAGATTGTAAAACGTTGTAAGGCAAAGAATGTACATAGTTATCTTACGCTTAATACCATTGTTTATGACCACGACTTGTCTGTGGTAAGAAATTTATTGCAAAAAGCTAAGAAGGCCAATATTAGCGCTGTAATTGCCAGCGACCAAGCCGTAATAGTTTTAGCCAAAGAACTAGGCCTTGCTGTACATATTTCCACTCAGTTAAATATAACCAATATTGAAACTATAAAATTCTATAGCTTATTTGCTGATACTATTGTACTCTCAAGAGAATTAAGCCTTAGGCAAATAAAGCATATTACCCAAAGCATACAAAAACAGCAAATTAAAGGACCTAGTGGTCAATTGATTCAAATAGAAATATTTGCGCATGGAGCCTTATGCATGGCTGTTTCTGGTAAATGTTATTTAAGCCTGCATTCCCATAACTCTTCAGCAAACCGAGGAGCATGTAAACAAAATTGTAGAAAGAAATATACCGTAATAGATCAAGAAAGTGGATTCGAAATAGAAATAGACAACCAGTATATGATGTCCCCTAAAGACTTATGTACTATTGAGTTTTTGGATCAAATTATACAAAGTGGTGTTCAGATATTAAAAATAGAAGGTCGAGGCCGCTCGCCAGAGTATGTAGCTAAAGTTATTCAAACCTATAAACAGGCCTTAAAAAGCATAGAACAAGGAGCATATACCAAAGAAAAGATCACACAATGGCTTGGTGAACTATCTAAAGTCTACAATAGAGGTTTTTGGTCTGGTTATTATCTAGGACAAAAACTTGGCCAATGGAGCGATAACCCAGGAAGTAATGCCACTCAGAAAAAAGTATATATCGCAAAAGTTTTACACTATTATACTAAAGCTAGTATTGTGGAATTTAAAATTGAAGCCTACGACATTAAAAAAGGAGATACTCTTTTAATTACTGGCCCGACAACTGGAGCTAAAGAAATGCTACTAGAAGAGCTATTTGTAAATGGAGTTCCAGCCGATATTGGTATGAGAGGACAAAACTGTACAGTTGTAGTTCCTTTTAGAGTAAGATTATCGGATAAACTTTATAAAATTGTACAAGAAAAATGATCATAATCACTTTACAAAGAGACAAATGTATTGGATGCAATTATTGTGTAGAACTTGCCCCAGAAATTTTTCAAATGTCGAAAAAAGATGGGAAAACAGTATTGCTAAATGCCATCGATAACAAAGGCTTCCATACCCTAAAATCCAACGACTATAGCTTTCTAGATAACGCCATACAGGCTCAAAGTGTATGCCCTGTCAAAATAATACAAGTGAAAGAAGTATAATCAAGTGATTTACTCCAATAGAAACAGCAAAAATACATTCCAATAAAAAACTCCCTCACCTATATACCTGGGAAGTTTTGGATTATTATCTTTGTAAAATACCTTTTAGGTAACCTTTACAAATTATATGTACTATGGATTCATTTGTTGCAATAGATTTTGAAACTGCCAACCAACACAGAACTAGCGTGTGTAGTGTAGGAATAGTTGTGGTAATCAATAAAATTATCGTTAAGGAATTTTATGCCTTAATTAAACCAACTCCTAATTTTTATAGTTATTGGAATACCAAAGTTCATGGCTTAACCCAAGAGGATACCATAAATGCTTTAAACTTCCCAGAAGTATGGCAACAAATCACTCCTTTTATACAAGATTTACCTTTTGTAGCACACAATAGTGCTTTTGACAAAAGCTGCTTAAATGCTTCTCTACAGGCCTATGGCCTATCTCCAGTAGAAAATCCTTTTTTTTGCACGTACCGCTCAGCTAAAAAAGCTCTCCCACATCTAATAAACCACAAGCTTAATACAGTAAGTTCTTATTTTGGATTTGATTCCCTAAATCATCACCATGCTTTGAGTGATGCACAAGCTTGTGCTCATATTGCCCTACAGCTTTTATAAAAATTTTTTACAACAATATAAAGTATAGCAAAGTCCAAATAGCAATTAGTCCTAAAAAAACTAATATATTATTTTTATGGTTTTTAAGGTTCTTCTTCACTAGAGAAACATAAAGTATAAAAACAAAAAAGGCCAATACTAAACCGATAGATACATAAGCGTACATCATAAGTGATAAAATAAAAGTTTGATTCAAATTCTACTACTAAAGATAGTGCAACGTTTTTAAAAAACATTGCCTATCCTTTAAAAACATACTACACTTGCTCTCCTTTGAGCATTTTATTCCAATACAGATATGGAAGCATATACTTTTTTAGTGCCCATAATCTCCAATGTTCTTTAGAGCTATCTTTAATCAACATTTGTTTTAATTTAGGATCAGGGGTGAATTCATTTTTGTAGTTAAATTCAGCTAAAACCATTTTGCCATATCCTGTTACTAAAGGACATGAGGAATAACCTTGGTATTGTGTATTTTTAGCCTCCTTATTATCAAGCATGTTCAAGATATTGTCTACCACTACAGGAACTTGCTTGCGAATTGCTGCCCCTGTTTTAGCTGTAGGCAATCCTGCCACATCACCTAAACCAAAAATATTAGCATAACGAAGGTGTTGTAGAGAATTTAAATCTACCTCTAGCCAACCAGCGGAGTTAACTAAGTCGGATTTTTTGATAAACTCTGGTGCGCTTTGAGGCGGTGCTAAATGTAAAAAATCAAAATCTACACTAAAAATCCCATCTTCTATCTTACTGTTTATTCTAGTATCATCCGAAATTACAACGCATTGATTCGATGGATCGTTAATTTTAAAATAAGCTCTTTTTGAAATTGGGTCAATCTTAATTGGATTATGAAAAGGCATAAATTCAATGCCATATCTTTGAATTACCTGCATTAAAGTAGCAGCAATAGGTTTAACACCAAAAATTACACTACCTGGCATTGGAAATAAAACCTTAGTCTTTTTGTCTATATTTTTCTTTTTAAAATAATCACAAGCCAAATACATGATCTTTTGGGGAGCACCCCCACATTTAATAGGAGTATTGGGTTGGGTAAATAATGCGGTCCCTCCTTCAAATTTTTGCAAAAGTTCCCAAGTATATTCAGGATCTATATAATTACTACAAACTACACCTTGATCAATTGCCTCTTTAAGCCCTTCAATTAAAGACAAATCATTTACTAAACCAGGACATACCACTAGGTAATCATAGGTGTATACATCTTTTGTATCAGTGATGACAGTATTTTTTTCTCCTATAATCTCTTGAGCCATTTGTGGAATCCAAGTGACTCCCTTTGGTATTAAATCTTTAGTTAGCCTAATTGTTTTTTCTTTGCTGTAGCTGCCAGCTCCAACCAAAGTCCAAGCTGGTTGATAATAATGCTTTTGTGAACTATCGATAATGGCAATCTGTAAGTTTTTATCACGTTTCATTAATTGAGCAGCGGTCATTATTCCTGCAGTACCCGCCCCAATAATTAAAATTTGAAAATGCTTTTCCATAAATAGCTAGTCTAGGTTAGGTTAAAAATCTAATATATTAATAATTTATTTAAACTCCCCAACAAAATTCAAAATACAAAACAAGGAATTCATCTTTAAACAGTCATTTTATACGCAAAATGATTAAATCTTGAAAAAACACTAAACTTAATTTAAAAATTCTCAAACCTTACCTATTGCATTATGTTAAAGTATTTATATTTACGCAATAGCAATACCTTCCTTATTCCCATCCTAGAGAATTTTAAGACATTACAAAAATTAACTTCAACAAAAACCATCCTCTTTCATATAAATCACATAAATAGCTAAACATCAGCACATTTAACATAACTAATTCTTATTGAATTGGGGAATTTAGTATTTTTATCATTACCTAACTAACACTACAATGATTCTCGCTGTCTCACAAAAATCCTCTAGATTTTTGGTACTCTTATTGTGCCTTATAATCAGCTCTTTATCTATAGCTAGAGTACCTATAGAGCAACAAGAGTATATAGAATCTCTAAACTATCGACCTTTATTTAATTCTAAGACATTACAAATCGCTACTGACTCCTTAAATAACAATTGGATCAAAGGTCAAATAGATGAAGATATTTTATTCTCCCCTCTTATATTTCAAATCCCCAATTCCCATATATTTAGTTATGATTTATATGCTTATAATGTTAATAAACTACATCTTATTCCCCAGAATTTAGATAGTAGAGGAGAATTTGTTAAGAGCCGCTTCGCCCATCATTATATAGTGACAGATAATACTACCTATTACCTTAATCTTAAGCAATATCCATTAAAAAACTTGAATATTTTAGCCCAGGAAAGAAGTCAATTTACAAGTCATGAAGCCAAACAACTTCTATATATTGGAAATTATTATGGACTTGCCACCCTTACGATTTTTATTAATTTTATTTTTTATTTCATATTTAGAGATAACCGCTTCCTAAGTTATTGCGCCCTACAAATTGTTATTTTCATCTCATTATTCTATGAAGATGGAATGTTTTACTATATTTCTGATGCTACTTGGGAAATGCCTTATTTACAAGCATGGAATCTACCATTAATCTCCTTGTGTATCTGTATATTTACACTACATTTCTTAGATTTCAAGCACTTTTTTCTACAATACCGTACATTGTTTATTACTTTATTTATCCTAATTTTCACTCTTTCATTAGTCTTCACTTTTTATTCAGAGCCTTTTTTATTGGATACCATAGTTTTATTGAGTTTTATACCACCTTTATTTTGTCTTATTTTAACAGCAACTCAGTTAAATAAAAATGTATACGCAAAATTTCTTTTCCTTACTTTTTCCACTTTACTATTAGTGGCTATGGGTTATTTACTACACCTGACTTTGGAAGGAGATATATTCTCTTTTTTCACTATCAATAGTGTTAGGTTAGTTTGCACTTTTGGAATTTTAATCATTACCTCTACCATTATTTACAAGGTTAAAGAAATTCAAAACCAAAACTATGATTACAGAAAAGAGATTGAAAATCATTTAGTTAGATTAGATAAATCCTCCACCTACTCTAAGCGTAGTAAAGAGTTTTCTCCTTTGGATGCTTTACGCATAAAACACAATCTAACACAAAGAGAAACAGAAGTTCTAACCTGTTTGTGGGAAGGTATGAGTAATACTCAAATTTCGCAAAAGCTATTCATTTCTGTAAATACTGTAAAGTATCACGTGAATAACTTATACAATAAACTAGAAATCAAGAATAGAACACAAGCTATTTTCCTAAAGAAATCATTAAGTAAATAGAAAGAGCGATTTCAACAATCGCTCTTTCTGTAATCAAAAAATAGGTATTTATTGCTCTAGAAGTTCAAACTCACTTCGTCTATTTAAGGCATGTTGCTCCAAAGAACAAGGAACACCATCTTTACATTTATTTACCAATTCTTGCTCTCCTTTCCATTTAGTGGAAATTCTATCTGAGTCCACTCCACTATTTATTAGCCATTGTGCAGTTTGTTGGGCCCTTTTTTTGGAAAGCTCCATATTATAGCTTTGTGACCCTCTACTGTCGGTATGTGAGGTTATTACTACTTTGCTTTGAGGATAGGATTCCAACACATCATGTATTTCACTTAAAATCCTCTTGGACTGCGGAGTTATTTTTACCTGATCAAAATCAAAATAAATAGGTTCTATGCTAGGTGGCTGCAAAAGGGGTTGCGTTTCTATAGAGGCTAGGAAAACATCAATATTCTCTTTGGGTTTGTCTGCAGACAAGTTCACAGAAATAGTCTTAGGTGAATAGCCATCGGCTTGTATACTAACAGTGTAGTTTTGATCACAACCAAGTAAATCAGTATAATAATCCCCATTTTGATCACTAACTAATTCTTGAAACAAACTATTATCAGATAGGTAAAACTTCAGAGATCCTTTTGCTATATTTTCTAAAGTTCTTTCATCTTTTATAGTTCCGGATAGTTGGGTCAAACAAATTTTAAAACTATAAATGTTATCATTTTGGTAATCATTAGTAGGTCTATTAGAACTTAAAAAGCCAACTCCCTTAGCTTGGGAAAAGTAGGCGAAATCATCAAATGAACTATTGTACATACTACCTAAGTTCTGTACATTTCCCCATTGATTATCCTTCACTAATGTCGAACTAAAGATATCTAATCCACCGAATCCCCTATGGGTGTCAGAGCTAAAATATAATTGTTCGTTACTTATAAATGGATAAGTTTCTCTACCTGGAGTATTAATAATTGGTCCTAGGTTCTCCACTTCTCCTACTGGTGTAAAATCCTGTAAATTAATTTTGTAAATATCAGATTCTCCATATCCACCAGGTCTATCTGAGGTAAAGTAAAGTACTTTACCATCGATAGATACACTCGGATGGGCTGTATTAAAATTATCCGAATTAATCGATAATTCTAATACTCGTCCCCACGTTCCATCCGGAAGTTTTGTAGCTCTAAATATTTTCAATAGAGAGCTACTTTTTTTGTTGAATTTTTTCTTGCCTCTCAAATTATTGTTGTTTGCGGTAAAAAACATTGTATTACCATCGGCAGAAAAGCTACTAGAGGAATAATTAACTTCTTTAGAACCTCCCTCAAATTCTAAAGGTTTAGCCATAGTTGATCCCTGATTATTTAACTCAAATAAACTTGTATATGGTTCATTGGTCCATGGATCTATTTTTTTTGATTGATCTTCATCATTTCTAGAAGAAGTGAAAACAATTTTATTTTGTGTCGCAACTGCTGCATAATCAGCAAATTCCCCATTTACTAGTAGTAACTGTAATTCTACTTTTTGCTGTGGTGTAACCTCACTTAAATCTTCTAGTACAAAATTTTCATTGGTAGAAGATGCTAAACTCTCTTGCCAAATTGCTAATATTTGTTCAGCTTTTTGATTTTCTCCTACTGCTTTAAGACTTTGACCGTATCGAAAGAAATGATCTGGACTTATAGTAGAATTATCCTGCATTTGAAAATATCTATCATACCAAACAAAGGCCTGATCCAGCTTTGCATTAAAATAATACGCATCCCCCAAATTCACATACACCTGAGCATTAGCTTTATCCTTTTCAATTATGCGTAAATAGTTAGCGATCGCTTTACTATATGCATAGCCTTCCACTTCCTTATTTGCTATTTTCTGCTGCCTAATCTGAGCATGACTAATTCCTATAGTACCGAGGCTTAAAAGAATGGCCATACCAATATTTATAAATTTATGTCTCATGATAATGCCCTTTTAGAAGAACCTCGCTGATCTAGTTCGCTTAGTTGAGTTAAACAAATCGAAACGCATAAAAATCTCGTGTGACCCATTATTATAATGTGCAAGCTTAGTAGTATCTGTATCATAACTATAGCCGATAAATATGGTATTGTCCACTTGAAAGCCAGCCAAAAAGCTAACTGCTGCATCCCATCTATAAGCTACACCCAAAGTGAATTTTTCTTTAAACATTGTATTTAAAGAAACATCTACTTGTAAAGGCGCGCCTTCTACCGCTTTTAAAAGTGTAGCTGGCTTTAATTTCCAAGTCTGATTAAAATCAAACACATATCCTCCTGTCAAATAATAATGGGCTCTTTCTTTTAGAGTTTTAATATGATTTGCATCATAAATAGAGTTAGACACAAGAGCTGGAATTGAGAACCCCACATAAGCACTTTCAGAGTAAAGAAACACCCCTGCCCCAATATTTGGAGAAAATTTGTTGTTTACGTTGTTTTGAGTCACTGGGTCACTGGGATTAAAGATATGTAATTTGTCATAGTTAACATCTAAAATATTACCAGATCCCTTTACTCCGAAAGCTAGCTTATAGTTCCAACTTAAATTTATGGTATAGGAAAGATCTATTGCAAAAGTATTGCTATTCATAGCTCCTATTTTGTCATTTTGAAAATGAACACCTAATCCCAAGCCACTTTGAGCTATCGGAGAAGTTATCGAAGCATTTACGCTTTTTGGAGCACCTTCAAGACCAACCCATTGGGTTCTATATTGTCCATAAATTCCTAAGTTATCTACACTTCCTGCATAAGCAGGGTTTATTTTTGCATGGTTATACATGTATTGAGTATATTGAGGATCTTGCTGCGCAAAGCCATTACTTAGAGTTATTATCCCTAAAAAAACGACAAGCATCCATGCCCTGAAATTTATTATTTTATTCATTTTCTTGTTTTTTTAGTTGGTTTCTAACTGTAAGTATCCCGATTTTTTAATCATCCTTGCTCCATTTGCATCCTTAAACTCATAAGCAACAATATAGTAGTAAGTCCCAGTTGGAAGTTTTTCATTTTTGGCAATAGTTGCTCTTCCATCTGAATACCCTCTAAAAACATTGACTGATCCATCTCCCTGAGGGTCGTAATTAGTGGTTTCAAATACCTTTACCCCCCAACGATTAAAAATATGTACAGAGTTATTAGGGAACCTTTGGATATTCTCAATTAAGAAATAATCGTTTATATTGTCCTCATTACTACTTACTAAGTTGTAAATCACTACATCCCCATCTAGTATCCAATCCGTTTTGACCTTAGCTAGAGTAAAAAAACCATACCCTTTTACACTTACAGGTGTAGTAATTTGTCTACTAGCTATATCTACAATTCCACCCTCGTCTACCCAAAGATTTTGCTTACTATCCCATCTCACTATATGTAGGTCTTTCTCAGGATTGTCCAATAATTTTTTTGGGGTAGTTCTAGAATCCCATGTTAATGTCAAAACGATATCAGTAGCAGAATTGGTTGCCTTTTCAATAATCCAATATTCTTTAGTATTAAGCTCTTCAATTACCCCTGAATACGGACTTCTTGCATGGAAAAAGTTCGAATCGTCAAAGACATACCTACCTAAGTAAGCATCTTTATCCTCTTTAGCAGAGGTGATTATCGCAGGACGATACATGCTTTTATTACCTTTAGGAAAGGTAAAATCCATTTTACCTATCTTCTCCACATAACCATCCACATGACTTATATCACTAGCTTGTTCCCAAGAAGAGTCCTTTAAAAAACTTACCATCCCTCTAGAAACTTTCGTGATAGGATTTTGGGTAGAATCTACCTTTAAAATACCTTGCTTAAATTCTGCTTTTCCATGAATATCAATATTATTCTTAATGTCGAAAGCCATGGTTGATTGACTATTATCAAAAATAATATCGTGAAAACTACTTATGGCATCTCCAGAGATAACTTGAGCACCCTGTTCTTGATTCCAGCGGGTAAAGTAGGTTTTCCCTGTTTTTTTATTTACAGAACTTTCGTAAAATCCATCATTATTAAAATCTCTATAGAACATTATAGTCCCATCGGAGATCACCTGAGCAGTAGGTAGATTTGAAAAATCATATGCTACACTTACCAAGGAGTTAGACTCCATGCTCATTTTACCAGCATTCACCACTTTAGGTCCAGCATTATTTTGACCAAATCCAATAATTGGTAACCTAGTAAAAATGAGTGCCAGTATCCAATTTATCTTTGCACTAGTTTTCATATTATAGACTATTTGTACGCCTTACTTGGCAAGGCTGGGTTACTAATAGTAGAACAATCATCTACCACTATTTTCATTGGCGCAGAGTAACTACTACATCCATTAGAATTAGAAACTCTTACCCTAACTAAAACACCATTAATCACTTGGCTTGCATGCGATACTTTTAAATTATTAGAGGTTGATTGTAAGATGGAATTAAATGAGTTACTCTGTAACACAATCCAAGTATTAGGGTCTTGCGCTAAGGCATATTCCCATACTACCGTATCGCTTGTAGTTATTTTATATAAACCATCAGAGTTCTCACAAAACTGCCAATGCGATTCCAGTGTTTGCTCGATGGGCAATCCTTTTATTGTAACAGTAAAAGCTATCTTTTCTCCATAACAACCAGTACGTCCTTCAGCGACATAGTAGGTATATACTCCTTCATTTGTAGGATGTGGAATCTGACTTAGTGGAGTAGAATCAGTTTCATTTCCAAAGTAGAAAAGGGTCAGTCCATGCTGAAGTCCAACCTGGGAAACTTTATTTTCTAAAGTATAGTTATCACCTAAACACACGTCGATATTCTGTACTGTTGGCGTAGTGCTTATCTGACTAGAAACAGCTTTAAATTGCAAGAAACATCCAAAATTAGACCAAGGTAATTGCGCGTAATACACAATCCCCAGTTCAGAAGCAGGAAAATCTCCAGTTACTAAAACAGCTGGTGCATTAGGAATACTGAAGTCAATAGAATAAAACTTTGTACCCGAAGGATAATAAACTTCTACTGTAGCGCGAGGCACTTCATTAGAAGAACTATCACATGCAACTGCAAATACTTTGGCTCCACTTTGACCTATTGTAGCACAATTGGATAAAAAGGCTGGAGATAAATTTATATCCAAATCCATACTATCATACTCTGCCTCAAAGCAATTAGACTCTGAGTATCCTTTGACAAAAGGAGTATCCAATTCTATATTGGAATTAAGTCCAATACCACTAACTTTTCCGTTAATACCAGCTGTTAACAAACAGTTGTTAAACGAACTAGTAAGTATTTCACAATTATCCGTAGCCCTTAGAGTATAACGTAATTTACCTAGGATTGCGTCTTTATCTGCATTAGATAATTGTTTATCAAATACCCATGTTATTATACCGCCAGATAGAGCAGCAGAGTTATTCCCCTGTGGATGACTCCATGAAACTGAACCTTTTACATCCAAACTTGAATCAATAGAAGCAGATACAAAGTGCATATTCGGTGGTATGACTACCTGTACTTTTCCATCTTTAATCTTCTCATTTCCTTTGTTCTTTATAGTTAATTCAAAGGAAACCTCATCCCCAGGATTTACTTGTGATCCCGAAGAAATACCAGGTGTAGTGATACTATTGAATGCTTCAACCTCTGGAACATATGCATCCACAGCAAATATTATAGTACTGATTACATAGGTATCTCCAGTAGTCCCATATTGGAATTTAGTACTTTGTTGATTATTATCAATAAACTTATTATTGCTATTGTCTAACTTAAAAGTAAATACATCTACCCCGTAGTTATTTGTATTATTATGTACGCGAGTATTAGGCGCAATATCAATTGTAGAATTGAAGAAGTTGTTTTGAGTATTTGGCCCATGGTTTAATTTTTCATAGGAATTACTTGTATTTAATTTCATTTGAAGAAAATCATTTACAATATCCGCATCACCTTCTCCTGCAATAATTCCCAGCTTTACACTAATAGCCCCACTTTGAGCAGCCCTAAAGCCAGTCACAGTTAAATTTTTAATTTTAGAAGAGGCATCCGCTCCGTTGATAAAACTAAACCCATCAAAAACAGTAATATCCTTCCAACTAAGTTTTGGGTTTTCATAAATCACTACCATTCCCCACCCTCCAAAATAACCAGTAGAGGATCCATTTCCTATTGTTGTGGCAATATCCGCAACACTATAAGTCCCCCAAGCATTATTTCCTAAAGCAATTACTTTATCTGTAATATCTACATAGGAAGTATATATGTCTCTTTGAGAACTATTACCTATATTACTAACATCAGCGTTATATTCTA
This sequence comes from Myroides sp. LJL115, assembly GCF_054871665.1. Taxonomy (NCBI): domain Bacteria; kingdom Pseudomonadati; phylum Bacteroidota; class Flavobacteriia; order Flavobacteriales; family Flavobacteriaceae; genus Myroides; species Myroides sp. LJL115. The sequence goes on from NZ_JBTXLS010000008.1 coordinate 17,867, forward strand.
CATAATTAGATTGACCTGGTAATTTTACTTTTATCTTTTTCTTTTGCAATCCATTTTTAAGTTTTGTTGCATCATTGGAACTGTTTTCTCCCCTACCAGTCCAATACAATCCAGCATAAACGATCTTAGTACAAGTTAAATCTAAACCGGTTGGCTTTACCAAAGTTGAGGAAGAAGAGTTACTGATACTAGAACCATCTCCAGATAATTTATAAAAGCTCATGTTTCCATTGTTACCATTTCCCTTATCTCTATTATTTGGATTGTTATTGTCATACAAATTAGAATTACCAATCATCGTGAAATCTCCCCTGAGATTATAAATCCCTTCATTTGTATGTGGAGAAGGCGCCTTAGAGGAAGTTCTCAAAGTAAATTCATCTTGACCTAAGACTGAAAAAGTACACACTAAAAAAAGTAATATACTTAGATGTACTCTTAGCTTATCTATATATATTTTTTTCATAGCTTATGTGTTTTCAGGTTGTAATTGACTTAGAAGAAGTATTCTCTTTGAATCTCCACCCTTTTGATTTGCTCTAGCTTTAAAATTAACTTCAGCTTTAATTAGTTGATTTTCACTAATTGAAGTAAGTACTATATACTGTAGATTAGGTAATAAAGAAAACTTTAAATCTACATTTCGCATTGTATTAAGATTCTCTGCTTCTGATAAATCAATGCAAACAACTCTGATATTATTCATTGACTCTTTAAATTCTGGAACGTTTTTAACTACTTCTAAAGGAAAGAGTCCATTCATGAATAATATATCTATTTCTTCTTGTCCTTTTTTAAGAAAGGAATGTACATATCCATTAGGATATACACTCATGGAAGATTCATAACCATAAACTTTGCTTTCTAACTCCCTTAATTCTTCCGTAGAGATACTTTTAGCTAAATCATCCCAACTTGTAACAACTATATTTTGAGCGCTACCCCCTATACAAACCATGCATAAGACTAGCAAATAGATGATGTTTTTCATATTTGTAGACTTTTTAGATTAGCGAATACTAAAAACAATATTCATAAATGAACCTACACTAACATTTGCAGTATTTAAAACCTCATAAGTCAATATTCCATCATCCGAAACATGAACATTAGTATAAACAGTAGGATCTGCATAGGTTACAAAATAGTTCAACTCATCCGCTTCAAAAAGTGGCAAGCCCGCACTTTGATCACTTTTGGCTATTGGAGTTTCAAATTGATCATTGAATATTTCATATAAGTTAATCTCCCCTTTTCTAGTGGCATTATTAAATGCAACTCCAGATGGTAAGTTCGCACTAGCACTTGTTGGAACTAAAACAGAAGGCATGTAAAAGAAACTAGGTAAAGCACTCTTTACATTTACCTTATAAATGGTTTCATTTGCATCTGTTGGATTAGCTCCTGAAGTAACAGTAGTATTTAGGCCAGCTGCTACAGAAACCTTACCTGCAATAACTGGGGACTTTGGTATCCACTTTCCCTGTACAGAATCATAGGTAAGCACTTGATTATCTGCTGGAGTACCTTCTAATACTCCAATTCCTTGAAGAGCAACTACACTATTATCATTTAATGCACCTGTAACATCGCCGTCTAGTAATTCTTTTGTTGGGTCAACTGACACCGTATAGGTATGTAGTTTCCCATCAGCACTACTACTATATGCTACATCTATGCCAGTACCTTTCACAACTTTAGTTAGAATCTGACCACTTTGGATATCTGTATCAGAAATAGAAGCGTTAACCAAATATTCAGTATCCTTACCGTTAACTGTGGGAACAACTGTTACGTTAGTTCCTGCTTTAACTGAACTTGTTTTCTGATTACCTGCTACAAGAGTACTTTTATTTTCCCAAATTGGCTCTCCACTAGTATTAGTTACTAAAACTTGATCGCTCCCGGCATCAGCAATTTTAGCTGTAGTAACTGCATTATCCTCAATTTTAGCAGTAGTCACGGCACCATCGAAAAGCTTAATAGTAGTTACTGCCCCTGATTTAATATTTGCGGTTACATCTTTTAGTAAAGCTACGTTAGCTTCTGAAGACAAATCTAGATCTGTAGAACTAAGTGATTTACCATCAGTAAACTCAGATATACTTTGAGTCTTAGGTACCCACTTATTTGCTGTTGCATTGTAGGTAAGTACCTGCTTATCTATTGGTGTACCTTCTAAAACTTCTATTCCTTGAAGACCAACTACAGTATTATCATTTAGTGCACCTGTAACATCACCTTCGAGTAGTTCTTGTGTTGGATCAACTGAAACTTTATATGTATGCAATTTTCCATCACCACTAGGTGTATATTCTACATCTACACCAGTACCTTTCACAACTTTAGTTATAATCTGGCCATTCTGAATGTCAATATCAGGAGTAAAGGTAGCAGAAGAAATAGTGTACACGGTATGTTTACCATCGGGAGAAGTTGTAGAGGCAACAGTTATGTTTGCTCCTGGTGCAACAGAGGTAGTTTTTTGAGCAGCTTGAATAGCGGCATCAGAAACAGATACGGTATAAGAAGTTTCATTGCCTGCAATATCCTCAATAACCTGTACATTATCTCCTTCGATTACTTTAGAAGTGTGATCAATGCTTGCTAAATTAATTTTATTAGACTCAATACCATTGACACTCGTTGTTAAATTATTACCATCTAAGGCATGTTTAACCTCAGCAATAATAGTGGCAGGTTTATCAACTCCATTAATAGTTGAAGTCATATTATTTCCAGTACTAGATAGATTATGGATAATCTCTGGTGAAATAAGCGTTTTATTTACCCACTCTAACTCGCCATTATTGTTAGTTATTAAAACAGTATTAGCGCTACCTGGATTAATCTGTGTAATGTTTAATTTACCCCCGATTAAACTTAAATCAAAATTGGCTTGATTAATAGAAAGGGTTACATCTTTTAAAATAGATTCATCTCCGTTAGTTACTGTTAGTAGATTATTAGCAGATTGTAATAGTTTGCCCTCGAAATTATCCTGAGATAACTTCTGGTATTTTACACTTCCGTCACCTTGGACAACTCCAACCATCGTCTTTTGCGCAGGAGTAGCTCCCAATTTATCTTGAGTTACAGCTCTACCTTGAAGCATTTCAGTAGATATTTTATCTACTAAACTTACTGAAGATTGTATCCCATTTACCTTTGATACTAAAGAAGAATTATCTAAAGTTAAAGAGTTTGTAGTAAGCACATCTATAGCAGACCAAACAATATCACCATTCTGATCTACAACTAAGATATCTCCCTTATCCCCTTTAAAAAGTTGATTTAGGTTTAAAATTCCTCCTATATTTTGTAAACTCAATTTACTTTCATCAATATCTAAGTTTACTTCTTTTAATACAGAACCCTGTCCATTGGTAACTACAATCTTGTTATTACCCTTTAGATCTTTGCCCTGAATCACAGTACTCACGTCAACACTTAGAACACCCTCTTGGTCTACTAATAAACCACTTCCTGGCTTGACCACTCCTAGAGAGCTAGCCGTAGCAGGCTTTACCTCTAAAGTATAGGTTAAGGTGTTACCATTAACATTACTTTGAACAGTAATGTTTTTAGAGGTAGTAGCATCAATTCTAGTTTTCTCCTGGTTGTCTTGCACTATTTGGGTCAAATCAAATTCAAATACCTGTTCGTTCTCGTCAGTAAAATTTAAAATCCTAGTGGTAGGATTATAGAAAAGACGTGTTACACTTTGATGATCTTTTACAAAAGTTTTTAAAATATTATACAAGTCTAAGTCTAATTTCCCATGAATAATATCTACTAAATCCCCACTAACATTGATCTTAGTTTGAAGGCCATTTTCATTTGTGTAAGTATATTTCCCAGGTCCATCTTTAACTAAAGTGGTAACTGTCTCTGCACTTTTGACAAATCCTTCCAAGTCAATTGTAGTAGAATCTCCATTCTCATCATAAAATATGATGGTATGATCGTTTAGGTTCTGAACGATTTTTGTAACCGATTCAAAAGTCTTGACAGCACTTTTAATATCTACACTGACTAAATTATCACTTTCATTTTTGTAAGTTAAAATACCTGTAATAATATCATAGTTTAAGATAGTGATGAAGTCATCACTTGAAAAAAGTAAAGTTGTCTGGTTTTTAGACTTATCGATATAATATAATTTATCATCATCATACAGAACATTCCCTTGGGTGTTTCTAATAATATTTTCAATTATATTCGTTACATGAACATCCTGAGAGATTTCTTCGAAGTTGTCGATAACCACCTGAGGAATGTCTTCTGTAATTAGAAGTCTATTCCATTTATTATTCTCCCAATAATAATACCCTGGGCTTAATACATCTGTTGAATTAGTATTATACACAAGTAGACTTGCTATATTTCCAGCCTTAATTGTTACAGCATCCGTCAAGTCCTCTAAAGCGATATTTGGAATTAATAACCCTCTTTCGGAGGATATTACAGCAAGTTCTGCGGATTTATTTGGAACAAGGGTTCCAACACCAACTTGCGCATAAAGGGAAAAAGCTCCCATTAAGCATGCTACTGATAGTAATTTCTTATTCATAGTTAGTAAGTAGTTTGATGTTTTTCCATTAATACGGAACACAGTAATGCGCATTGTCTTTTACTGAAACAAATTTTGATAATTTTACTACAATTTATGTTTCAAAAAATTGGTATTAGGGTATTTACAACCAAAAAAAGGTTATAAAGCAACAGCTATAAAACCAGTTCTTTACACACACAACTAGCTTACAATCAGACTTATATCTTTTTAAAGCACTATACTAAATAGGATAATTTAAACTACCTGTAAAATTGATAAAAACTAAACTAACAACTACTCTATTTTACTAAGTAACACTATACTTTTAAATATCAAAAATTAACATATCAAAACGTATAATACTATTAAATACAAAAAAAAAGACAAATTATCAATTTTTAGCCTCATAATAAACTACTCCAAAAAGGTACTTTAAGTTAAAATTTTAACACCTTATTCCGATTTAAAGCTACTTTTTATATTATTTAGCTATTAGAACACTTTTTTAAGCCACAAAATATCGAACTATACCCTATTTAAAGCCTAAAAGTCAAATACATAACTTGTCCTTTGTTAATTTAAAGCGGATTAAAGACCAGAAGTACACTACTCTAATAAGATAATCATAGACCTTTAGAATATACTTTAAACAGTAGCTATAATAGCTTATAACGCTTCTTTAAACAGGGCTAGTTTTCGAGTCACTATATATATTCAAAAACATACTTGTTTAAAACAAAAAAGGCTTGTAAAGATGTTTCTCTACAAGCCCAATATATTTTAAATTAATCTTCTACTCCTTATATCATTAATTTTCTTTTGTGGTCACTTAAAAACGCCAAGCTAATATTCTACTTACTTTATTGCCCTGTTGCATTGGGATAATCTGGGAAGAATCGACTTTTAATCGCTTTAATAAAGACTTTAAAAAAAACAAATTATCTTTGTTAGAAACTAAAGTGGTAAACCATCCTACCTGTTTGGCATAATGTCTACTCTCATAGATATAGTTTTCAATAAAGCGCCTCTCACCTCCGGGACAATATAATTCATTAGAAGAACCGCTAAAATTACGATTTTCGATGTTTTTTTTATTTCCCAAATTGGCATTCTTTCTGTTTGCCTGGCTATTGTACTGTTCCTTTGAATTGAAAAAAGGAGGATTACACATAACCGCATCAAAATAGTGATTCAAGGTAATAATACCTTTTAGAATATGATTAGAATTGCTTTGTACTTTTAATTGAACCTTTACTGCTAAATTTGGATTAGCATTTATAATTTTCTGAGCATTATCTAAAGATGCTTTACTTATGTCAGAAGCTAAGAAACTCCAGTTATATTCTCTACATCCTATTAAAGGATAGATCATACTAGCTCCTGTCCCAATATCTAAGATGGAAATACTAGTTATCTCAGAAGGCTTCTCATACTCCTTTTCTTGTAACAGATCATTTAAATAATGAATATAATCCGCCCTGCCTGGTATAGGTGGACACAAATTTTGCTGGGGAATATCCCAACTGTTAATTTGATAATCTTTTGCAAGTATTGCCTTATTCAAGCATTTTACAGCCGAATAATTAGAAAAATCAATAGTATCTATTCCTAAAGGGTTTTTAATTATATACCCTTGGAGTTCACTTACATGATTAACCAATTCTTTAAAATCATATAGCTCATTGTGTTTACTTCTTGGATGTAGCTTTCCTTTGGAATTTTTCAATTTTTCTCTAATTATATTTAATCTACAAAACTAGAGTAATTAAATAGTATTTATAGCTAATTAAAGTCTAAACTTTAATAAAAAATAATACTGCCTGTACTCGTACCGCACACCTCAAGCCTTTGAAAGAAACCAGTTTAAAATTCAGGTTACCTAAACAACTTGTACCTGAGATTCTCACTAAGGTTTCTATGTGTTAAAGTACGAGTATGCAGTATTTAGAAAATAATCTCTTTTCAAATGTTTTCCACCTTTTATAGCCAATCTGGCATTTTGGCATTGCTTTGAACTAACTTCCTATCTTTAGAATTAATATCCATACTATATAAATTGGCGGAAGACTTTCCGTCATTGGAAGTATTAGTAAAAATAATATAAGCCTCATTTGGTGAAAACCTCGGATCTATATCTATTGTACCATTTGGTTTATTACCAGAAACTGAACTAGAAGCATTTGTCTTTCTATCGTAAATGAAGATCTTACTATCAAATCTTCTATATTCTGAATTTTGCTCTCCAGAAATATCATGAGAGTAAACAAGTTTTTGCCCGTTAGAAGATAGATGTAAACCTGATACTGCTCCATCCACTTTATCCAAGACACTAAATAAAAGGTTCCCATTAAAATCTACCGCATAAATAGATGCTTGGTAACCATTAGAATCATTGGTTTTCAAAGCAATTATACTATGGGTATGATTTACGTCCATTTCAGAGATAAAAGCCCCATCTTTAGTTTGATAGATTAATTCAAGTCCTTGACCATTTGAAGAAATACGATACAACTTATCAAAATTTGAAAAATATATTTTGTCACTTTGACTAGGCCAACATATACCTAATTCGTTCATATTGAACCCCATTGGTTTAACATCTGTAGTAACCTTAGTTAAATTAGATCCATCCCTATTAATGGTATAAATATCTGTACTAGCTCCATTATTTTGTAAAAAGGCAATTTTGTTAGCCTCATAATTTCTTCTAGGTCTATAACTATTTATATTAGAAGACGTTAAAGCAAAGTCTTCTGCTTTATCGTTTGTAGAGAAAAGTACATTATTCTCAGCTACCTTTCTGGTAAATAGAATTCTATTCTCTAAAGGAGCAGTAAATACACTAAAAGACCCCATTTCACTTTTTACTGGCTCATGTAGGGAATTATCTACAGTTACTTGCCAAAAATATTTAGCTCCAAGCTCTAATTCATCATAAGTATAAACCGAATCTTTTATTCCCTCCAAATAAATAACTTTATCTGTATTGGCATTGTGTAAAGTCAGAGTATAATTAACCTCTCCTACTATATCGGGTTCTGAACTCCAAGAAAAATTAGCCGAAGTGCTAGTTAGAAGTTCATTGTTTTTAGGAGTTTTTAAAACTGGGACAATCGGAGGAGTCTGTTCTTCTTTTTGGTACTCCATTTCCAGTACTACATTAGATTTTCTACCGCTATAGACCTTTGTAGGTTCAAAAATTGTTACATATCCTTTTCCTTGCCCCTTAACAGAATAATCTCCTTGTTTTACGTTAGTTAAGATGAACTTACCATCTTCATCGGTAAAAACCGTATTAGTAAGTGGAGAAGTCTCAATTTTAATATTAGCCAATGGCTTTAGATCGTCATGCGAGACTACAGTCCCCTCAATGGTACCTTCTCCAAATTCATCTTGATAGTCTTCACTACAAGAAATGCTTATAAATACAAGAGAAAGTACTACTAATAATATCTTTATATATTGTGTTTTCATGTCGTTTAAATTAAAAGTAATACCTTAATCCAATCCCAAAGTTGAAGTAGTAATCATCTCTTTTTCCACTTTTAAGGTTGTCTAATTCATCATTAAAAGTGATATTTTGCTCTGCAAAACCAATGATACTTACTTTAGAGCTAGCCTTATAACTTAAGCCTAAACCATATTGAAGTTTAAAATAAGATTTAGTCTTTTTGGCTGAACTATTATGAAATAAAAAATAACCAGGGCCACCGTAAATGTATGGGGAAAGCTTATCATGGGGTAAAAGAGTAGCTCTAATATTTCCATCTAAACTATACACTTGACTGGAAAATTCATTTCCTGCTTTAAGCGAAAGAGCATTTAAGCTAATTTGCGCATCAAAAACTTGACTAATCGCTCTAGCATATGCTAACCTAAAGGAATACCCTGGTTTTTTCTTTTTAATATCTCCATCTAAAAGGCTTACTCCACCGGTAAGCTCTACACTGTTTTTATCATTTAAAACATCTAGCTTGCGATCGTACAACTTTGTTGACTCATCTTGTTGCTTCTTATAATTATACTCAGCAATTAAAGCCTTATCTACCTCTTCTCCAGAAGAAGTAGACCATAGGTTAGATTCGATCCCTTCAATAATCAAACCATTCACAGCCTTTTCAATAGCCTCTTTCATCGCTAAGTGAACAGGTTCATTGGTGGTAAACCCAGTTTCAACCTCTAATAAGCGCTGAAAATTAACGAACTTAAAGAGGTTTGCTGAAACGGCTTGTGATAAAATTGTCTTTGATACATACACCGTTTTAAGTATCTTACCATTAGTCGTTGAAACAGCTCTTAAATACACTGTCAATCTATCTTCTCTATATTGATTAGCAGCTCCCACCCCGAAGTAGCGTACCCCAGAGCCTCCTGTAATAATATTAGTATCATAGGAAATTACCCCTCCTTCTAGGAGGATTCCAGCAAAAAGTAAAGGCGGTAAATGCGCTTGTGTTGGCTCTCCGGCTTTTTTGAATTGCTCCCTTGTGGTTTGAATTATATTACGTTCATTTAAAAGATTACTTAAATTTTCCCTTTCCACAACAGTAAACCATCCACTATCCTCTAAAGCTTTAATAAGCATAGTAGTTCCCCCTTGCGAAACAGCTGTACTAAACGAGCTACCTACTTCAATGCTTTTGTACTGCCCTGTTTGATCGCGAAAATTGTAAACCCCTGCTACAATTGGTTCAGTAGGCTTGGGAAGATCTTTAAGTATTTTATATTGATTAGTTACTTCTCCTACACGAGCTCCTTTTTTTGAAAAGGGTTGATTCATATAGGCCCCGCAACCAGTTAGTGTCAACGCTAATAATATACCACTTGCAAAATATTTTCTCATATTGCTTAGTTATTTGGCATAGTTATTTGTGTGAATTCCCCTGTCACTGTATTTAACATATTAATTACAGTTCCATTTTTTGTTTCAAAAATCTCAATAGATAACGTCCCTATAGTAAAAACTCCTTCTTTTATTCCATTAGAAAAACTTTCTTCAAAGAGTTCCCTAGATAGTTGGTTCATCAATTGATTATTAATTCTTTCTTCAAAAACTTGTTGGGAATTTTTTGTTCCTTTCTCGTCTTTTTTCTCCTTAAAGCTATTTTGTGCTTGGGCAGAAGATAGGATCATTTGGTAATTAAAAGTCTCCCCGCCAAAAAATGGACTAATGGGCTTATAAGATAACTGCTGGCTATAACAAAACCCTACCCATAGTAGAGTTGTTAAAAAGATTATTTTTCTCATGTTGTTTAGGTATTAAGTACTGATTAATAAATTTTTAAGCGCTTTTCCTTTTGGTTTTCAAGTGCTATATAACGTTGAACCCTAGCTAGGGCAACTTTAACCATCACTCTAATAAAATCATATTGGCTGCGTACAAAAAACTCAAATAGCAACTGATTGTCAGCATATACTCTCAAAATGGTACTAGAGCCCATACTCCAGGTTTCTGTTATTTTGATGATTGCATTAGTTTTGATATTAGTGGCAATAAACTGACTATAAAACAATTGGTAAAAATCCCTACCTGCTTTTGTTTTTGTTTGATCAATTACAATATTTTCTAAGTGAACTATCTTATATTCTGGAGGACCACTCACTTGGCTACTATACTTAGCGAGTTGCTCGCTAAAGGCCTCTTTTATCCTCAAAGAATCTATTTGTTCATTTAAAGCCAAACGCTTCATCCCAACCAAATCTGAATTAGTGTCATATAACAATAATAAAAGTGTAAGACTTTCATTTTGATTCAATTCTACATATTCTTCAAAAAGGGTTATTGTTTGGAATTCTTGTACGACAAATCTACCTTCCCTCTTTTCCAAGGCTTGATTGGCAAGCGAGTCAGAAGACTTGATAATTGAAAAGACTGCAGATAAACTTTTAGTCTGATCTATTTTATTAAAAGCTTGAGCAGTAACTAACATATTATCCTCAAAGTATTGGATATTTAATTCTGCTTGTATTTTTGTATTAAGTATTTGACTATAGCTAACACTTGAAAACATTATTATAAAGAGTAGCAGGCTTACTTGTCTTATAACAATGTTTTTTATCATTTTAATTGAAATTATTAATAATTAAAGAGCGATTATCCCCTTGTATATGTATAGTCATCTCTTTAGTCATAGAGTTTTCGCCATAAATAGAAATAGATTGGTTTGATCCCTCTTGAAATACTTCTACATTTTGACTTACATAAGGATTATTAGTATAGTGCTCCATTGAGTTGTTACCTCCTTCTTGACGCACATTTTGTTGAACTTGATATCCACTTACATCCACATCTATATAATTTCTATCTCCAAATTGTCCATAAGTAGCCTCATAAGAGGCGGACGTTATGGAAGCTTGTAGTTTATTTTCGTCCCCATGTTGCAGTACATTCACAGTATTATTCTGTTGCGAAGAGTTTAAAATCACTATAGGTACCTTTGTTACTGATTCCCCCATAAAGGGTTGTAGGTGAATTTGATCAATATGTACTGGATTTTGTCCATAGATTAAAGAACTAAAACCAAAAAGACAAAACGTATAAAATAACTTATTTGTTTTCATAATAATAGGTTTTAAATAAAACGTTCCTTTTCTTATAAATAAAAAGGATGAGTCAGCCTTTTAATTTGAGAGCTAACTCACCCTATTTCATTTCAATAAGCAATCAAATTTTAAAAATTAGTTTGATCCACCTTGTTGATAAACTTGAGAAGAGTTTAAATTACCAATTTGATGAGTTACACTAGAGTGTCCATTACCAATTTGAGTGTCATAAGCGGCGTTATTGTTACCAGTTTGCATGGTATAAGATAAGTTTGCAGCCCCCTCTTGGTAAGTATCGTGCATATTCCCTGCTCCATTTTGAGTAATGAACGTTGCATTATACATACCATCTTGTTCGATTATACTAAAGTTTTGCTCTCCATTTTTCTGTAAAACTTCTGCATAGTTTCCTTCTCCATACTGAGTAGTCATAGAAATACTGTGATCTGCATTGTTTTGCTCAACTAAAGCTAAGTTTTCTTCACCAACTTGTACAACAGTAGCATATCCCCAATCTGTGAACTGGGAAATTTCACTTCCATTGTTATCACCTTGTTGAATTACATCAGCTACGTTGTTATCACCGATTTGGTAAAATACTGAAGCGTTTTCATCTCCATACTGTCTTGAACGAGCCCAGTTATCATCTCCTTGTTGCCCTAAAAAAGTTAAGTTATCATTACCCTCTTGAAAAGCATCGTTCTCGTTACCATTACCAATTTGAATAAGTTCCGCTTGGTTAAAGAAACCATCTTGGAAAACAGTTGATTGGTTGTTGTCTCCAATTTGTGTAACTGAAGAATCATTTCCAACAAAAATTTGTTCTACGTCAGCGCTATTTCCGTTACCACCTTGTCCAACATAACTATTGTTTACATAACCTGATTGACGAACTTGAGAGTTGTTATCGTCTCCATACTGTTCTACTTCTGATTGGTTACCAAGTCCAGCTTGCTCCATTTGACTAGTGTTTGAGTCACCAATCTGGCGAAGTTTAGCTAAGTTTTGATCTCCGAATTGATCAATTGTAGAACTGTTGTTTTGTGCAAATGCAAATCCACTGAATGCAATTGCTGCTAAGCATAATACTGTTTTTTTCATAATTTTAGAAAATGATGTTAATAAAAAAAGTTTGTTAATAAGGTCTCCAATTACCTCTTCTTTGTTTACTATCTCTATTATGAAAAAAAACAAATTTTACCAAAGTCTACTATATATTTGTAAAACAATATGGCCTATGCTTAGTCTCACTTTTCAAGTTACTGCACTCGAAGTAGTTATTGTTGACAAGGCAAAGATTCTATTAATTTGAACACCAAAACATACCCTTTTTAGGGTATTTTTCTCACTATTTTCAGCCCTTTTTTCGCCTTTTTTCACTCTTTTTATTACATTATAACAATTACATTATGAATTAAATGATATATCACTTATTGATTTAACAAAATATCATCTTTCAAAATACTACCACTAAGTTATTTTAACAGTTTTTTGTAAGTTTGGTGTTTCTATTTTTTTTTATATTTTTGTATGTATCAGAACATTATATTAAGAAAAATCAAGCCCTTTACTAACCATTAAAAACACTTTCATTATATGAGATAATAAATTTGAGCCAACCTATTTTTAAACCAAGTGATTATAATTTGTAGAAAATGCAATTACACTCGATAAAATGATAGAATTCACCCAATCAATCTATGAAAAGGTAGACCCTAGAAATAAAACAGCGTTTACCAGTCCTGAGGTTGCATTGGCTAGAAAAATGAAATACTATTTTTATATACAGGATTGTATATTGGATAAAGCTATTTTATCGGACTCAGCTTTTGAAAACACAACAGGACACCCACCTCGTTTTTTGAAATGGAGCCATTTTAAAAAACTAATACATGAGCAAGATCAAGACGATGTCAATAAATATCGTAAAAGAGCAACAAAATTAACCTCTAAACTTGATTATGGCGATCTCTTTAAGTATGTGATTTACTTCCATTTTAGAATACGGTGTGCCAATAAACGGTACATTCGAGTCTTAGAGAAAAGGCAAGTCATTGAAGTAACCACAGATGGAAAAGTAAGTAAACTTTTAATACAACATCAAGTGATTCCTTCCCTACAACAAGAAATCGGTAACAATTTTAAAATATTTGATTTAACCACCAACACCTACATTAAAGATGAACATCATTTTCATCTAACAAAAAGAGAATTTGAAATATTACGTTTAATTAAAGAGGGCTATAATAGCGGAGAGATATCGGATAAATTAGTAATAAGTATACAGACCATCCAAACCCACCGCAAAAATATTTTAGCCAAATCTCAATGTAATAGCTTCATTGAAGTGATTCAAAAATATGAATCTCAAGAGGCTAAAAAAATATAAAAAATGTATAAGTTAAGTAGCGTCCCCCCTTTACTTGTATTTATTACATTTTTAATAGAAGGCTAGTTGCAGTTTTCGTTTCCCTATTCGAACCTAGAATAGAAAGTTACAGTTTAGTATTTCTTTTACGGACTGTTTTTTGTCTTTTTACTTCTAATAAAAGACAAATAAAATACAAAGATCTTTGTGTTTTACTTTTTCCAATTTTTAAGGACTTTATTTTATATAGCTGTTTTTGTGCCTATTAAAGCAGCAGGACTCTTCCTATACAATAGTATTATAGCTATGTTAATTCTTTTTTAGAATAAAACACCATTTATTGTATGGTTAATATTTTAATTACTGCTATTTTTACAGGTCACTTTTAAAAGACACATCATGAAAGTAGGAATTGACAGTATCTCCTTTTATATACCAAGTATTCATTTGCCCATTACTACCCTAGCATTAGAGCGTAAGATTGAACCAATGAAATTAATCAAAGGTTTGGGACTTGAGAAAATGGTTTTATTAGACACTAACCAAGATGTTATTTCTATGGCTGCCAATGCAGCATACCGACTATTACAAGACAACCCTAATTGTCCCCTTGATAAAATCGCTAAGATTTACGTGGGAAGTGAAAGCTCTTTGGACAATTCAAAGCCAATTGCTTCTTATGTATTAGGATTATTAGAACAAGTTTATCCAAAAGACAGCTTTTTAAACTGTGACGCAGTAGATCATACGTTTGCTTGTATTGGAGCTGTGGATGCCATGCAGAATGCCTTAGATTTTGTACGTGCAAATCCAACCAAAAAAGCTATTGTAATTGCTACAGATCATGCAAAATATGATTTAGAATCTACGGGAGAATATACCCAAGGAGCTGGTGCTATTGCTCTATTAATAAGTAGTGATCCTAGAGTCTTAAGTTTCCATGGACAAAGCGGTGTAGCTACCAAAAGTGTATTTGACTTCTTCAAGCCTTATCACAAAATTTCTAAAAAAGAAATAACGCAACAGGAACAAAATACACCTTGGTTCAATATTTTAGAAGCTGAAGTTTCCGTTCATAAGGAACAGCCTGTTTTTGATGGACAATATTCCAATGAGTGTTATATTGAAAGAATAAAACAAGCATATAGTAATTTCAAATCTGTCAATAACATTGACCAACAAAATTACTATAACAATTGGGAATCCATTTTAATGCATTTGCCTTATTGCTACCAAGGAAGAAGAACTTTCCAGGAAATAATACTTTTAGAGGATCCATCTTTAATAGATCAAAAAGCAGAGAATGTAAATGAACAAATCAAGGCTTTTGCTAAATCAGAAGACTATTTAGAAATTGTAAAAAATAAAATTGCACCTTCTGAAATAGCTTCAGCCAAGGTCGGAAATATATATACAGGTTCTATTTTTTTAGGCTTGCTTTCTACTCTTACTTACTTTCAAAGTATTAACAAAGATATTCAAGGAAAAAACATTGGTTTTATCGCCTATGGTTCTGGTTCTAAATCCAAAGTTTTTGAAGCAACCGTAGAGCAAAAATGGCAAGAAGGACTTCCTAAAATTTCTGTTACTCAGGTTTTGGACGAGTCATTTGAAATTGATTTCCCTACTTATATGGCATTACACAAAAAAGAGCTTAAAGAACCTATTAATCCGCAAAAAGATCAATTCGCATTAAATTTTGTGGAAGAAGAAAATCCAAATTTAGTAGGAGCTAGATACTATACTTTTATAAAATAGCCTTCTAAAAATAACTATTTTCCCTAATATAAAAGCTTTAAGACACTTAGTCTTAAAGCTTTTATATTTTATACTTGTAATTTACAAGTTTAGCCACTAAAAATTTTAAATCCCAAGTTTAGCCTCTTGGTACCAATGGTGTTTCATTAGTCTTTTTAAAGTTGGTTGTAAAAACACTAAAAAGAACAAAGAAGTAAAAGTATTACTTAAAGTAAAAGCTATGGCTACTTGCAAAGAAGCTTGACTGCTAAAGGAAAGAGCAATATCCTTTAAAAAACCTAAAAAGGGAAAAAGTAAAATAACTCCAATAATGTTAAACATGCAACTGGCAAAAGCAACTAATTTGGATAAAGACGATAAACGCATACTCACTAACAATGCAGTAGAGGTTGTTCCAATATTGGCCCCAATAACAATAGGAATAGCCGCATTTATATCAATGGTACCTTGACCAAGTAAAACAATCACCAAACCTACTACAACTGAACTAGACTGAACTATAATAGTAATTATTATCCCATAAATAATACCTAAAATAGGCGTTGATGCTTTTGCAAGTATAGCCATGAGATATGGGTTACTCTTTATTGGCTCCATTGCCACTGATATAAAAGATAGGCTAAAGAAAATAAAACCAAAATAAAAAATAGGTTTACCAATAACAGCTATCTTTTTGGGTATCATACTAAGGGTACTTCCTAATACAATAAAGAAAGGCCCTAAAAAAGAGGAATTTAAAGATACAATCCACGCAGTAGATGTAGTACCAATATTGGTACCTAAAAGTATCATTATACTATCTTTAAATGCAATAACCCCACTATTTACTAGGGTCACTGTCAAAGTAGAAACTAAGGTACTAGATTGTATAACTGCAGTAAAGATAGCGCCTAAGAAAAAACCACCTAAGGGTAGTTTAGTTACTTTACTTACCAATAGAGAAAGTTTATGTGTACCTATAGACTCTATCTCCCTACTAAAACTCTGTAGTCCAAAAATAAATAAAGTAATAGAGCAGATAATAACGATTATAGTTTGAAAAGTTTCATACATACATTCCAGAATATTATTCTCCTTTATGGAGCTAATTATTTATGCTAAAAATATCAGCATTTTTATAAGTTAAAGATAGCAATTAATATAAAATCAAAAAGGGACTGTCTCACAATTGAAGATAGCCCCTTTTTTGTTTAATAAATATCGTATTTTACTTTGTATAATTTAATTATTTAATCTAAAATATAAACTATACCTAATAATTTTCTTCTGAATGACACTCAAATAACCTTTATGAGATAGCCTCCTAATATTATTATTTATATAGAAATCTATTTTATTTCTATTACAGCATCATTTTGATCTACCATCACACCACTTGGCAAATAGATTTGAGTTACAACCCCAGCAGTAGAAGCAGTAACATTACTCTCCATTTTCATGGCTTCAATAACAAATAAAGGAGTTCCAGGTTCCACCTTATCCCCTACTTTTACCAAAATACTAGATAAACTCCCTTGTAAAGGCGCCCCTACTTGGTGTTTGCTATCCTCTACCTTCCTATGTTGTGCTTTTGTAGAGGTGATACTATTGTCTTTTACTTTAATGATTCGTATTCCTCCATTTAATCCAAAAGAAACCGTTCTATAACCTAATTCATCCGCAGTAGATATAAATCTAAGGGTAATGTGAACAGTCTTACCTTTGGCTATTTTTACCTGTATTTCTTGTCCAATCTTTACTGGATAAAAGAAAGAACTAGTTGGTATGTTCTGAACATCCCCAAAGGTTTGCCTGTGCTTATAAAAATCAGCAAATACCTTCGGAAACATTTGGTAGGATAAGAAGTCTAAGAAACTAGCACTAGGGTAATCCCTATTGAAATCACTGAAAGCTAAATCCAGATCAATATCTTCTAAAATAGCTTCCCTAGAAGGGCCTACAACTTCATTTTTTAAGACAATCTTGCGTAATTCTTCTGGGAAACCACCATATGGAACTCCAATATCCCCATTGAAAAAACCTACAACAGATGCAGGGAAACTATGGTTTTGTTTTGGATCTAATACATCTTTTTGGCTTAGGTTATTGGCAGTCATAAATAAGGCCATATCCCCCACTACTTTACTACTTGGAGTTACTTTAACGATATCACCAAACATTTGATTTACAACAGCATAATTTTTCTTTATTACATCTAACTGATCTCCTAGACCAACTCCCTCTGCTTGTTGCCTTAAGTTGGAATACTGTCCTCCAGGAATTTCGTTATCATATACCTCTGCAGTAGAAGATTTTAGATCCGACTCAAAAGGGTAATATTTCTCTCTCACTACATCCCAATAATTAGAATGCTGATTCAAAGAAGGCAAATTCATGGAGGTATTCTCTCTTTGGTGCCCCTGTAAAAGGGCTACTAATGAATTTAAACTTGGTTGAGAAGTAGTACCACTAAAAGATGCAATAGCACAATCAATACTATCCACACCTGCTTCAATAGCCCTTAAATAAGTCGCTATTTGCGTTCCTGCTGTATCGTGGGAGTGTAATGCAATTGGAATTGATATATTTTGTTTTAAAGTAGATATTAATTCATGAGCTGCTTGTGGTTTTAATAAACCAGCCATGTCTTTTACTGCTAGCATATGAGCCCCGGCATCCTGTAATTTTAAAGCTAAATCAACATAATAATTTAAATTGTACTTATTGTTGGTTGTACGCAAAACATCTCCTGTATAACAAATAGATCCTTGAGCAATAGAATTGGTGTATTTATTAACGTAATCAATGGCAGTAACCATTGAATCTAAATTATTCAGAGAGTCAAATATTCTAAATATATCTATACCATGATTAGCAGCTTGTTCAATAAATTGCTGGATAACATTCTTTGGATAACTAGAATAACCAACTGCATTGCTGCCTCTAAAGAGCATTTGTAACAGAACATTAGGCATAGCTTGGCGAATTTGTGCTAAGCGTTCCCATGGACATTCATGTAAAAATCGCATAGCAACATCAAAGGTAGCTCCACCCCAAACTTCACTTGAAAAAACACCAGAGTTATTTTGAGCAAAACTACCAGCAGCTGCCAAAATATCCTTTGTTCTTACTCTAGTTGCTACCAAAGACTGATGAGCATCTCTATAAGTGGTATCTGTAAAGAGAATTTGTTTTTCACTAGCGATATGCTCCATTAAAACATCTCTTCCTTTTTCTACAAGAATATCCTTATACCCTGAATTGAAACCTTTTAAAGAATCGAAATCTGGTTGTTTCTCTTTTCTAAACACTTTTGAAGGATCGTAAATCTTTACATCAGGATGTCCATTGATTTGAATATTTCCAATATAATTTAATAGTTTAGTAGAAGAGTCCTTAAGTTTTCTTACTTGGAACAACTCTGGGTGATCTTTAATAAAGTTAACTCCACAATCTCCTTTTTTGAAAACAGGATGGCCAATAACTTGTTCTAAGAATAAAATATTGGTAGTTACTCCTCTTACTCTAAACTCGGATAAAGCGCGTAACATACGTTGAGATGTACCACTTAGTGTACGTCCTGAAGCAGTTACTTTCACAATCATAGAGTCAAAAAAAGGAGATATCTTCATTCCTTGATAAGCAGAGCCTTCATCTAAACGAATCCCATAACCTGCTGCATTGCGATAAGCCATTAAAGTACCATAATCTGGTTTAAAATCATTTAATGGATCCTCTGTGGTAATTCGACACTGAATTGCATATCCATTAGTTTTTAAACTTTCTTGACCTAGAATATGGATCTTAGGATCAGCTAAATGAACCCCTTGAGCAATTAAAATTTGACTTCTAACAATATCAATTCCTGTAATTACCTCAGTAATAGTATGCTCTACTTGAATACGAGGGTTTACCTCAATAAAATATACATGATCTTGTTGATCTACTAAAAACTCCACAGTACCAGCATTATTATACTGTACTTCTTGGGCGATTTTGGTAGCATAATCATACACTTCCTTTTTACATTTAGCAGACAAATTTGGTGCAGGTGCAATTTCAATAACCTTTTGAAATCTTCGTTGTACCGAACAATCCCTCTCAAATAAGTGTACAATATTCCCATAATTATCTGCTAAGATTTGTACCTCAATATGTTTTGGATTTTCTATGAAGCGCTCCATGAAAATACTATCATCACCAAAAGCCTTTTTAGCTTCTCCCTTAGCCTCAAGGTAAGCTGATTTTACTTCACTTACTTCTCTAACAATACGCATTCCGCGTCCACCACCACCAGCAGCTGCCTTTAAAATTAAAGGAAAACCAATACTTTGTGCAATTTTCTCGATTTCCACTATATCTTGTCCTTCCAAAATGGCATCTTCAATTACTGGTATTGCGATGCGTTTTGCCAATTTTTTTGCTGCAATTTTATCCCCTAGTTGTTCCATTACACTACTTCTAGGTCCAACAAAGACAATACCCTCTTGTTCGCAACGACGTACAAAATCCACATTCTCGCTTAAAAAGCCATAACCTGGATGAATAGCATCTACCTCATTTTCTTTGGCTACACGAATAATTTCTTCAATATCCAAATATGGTTTTAAAGGCTGGTCATCTTGTCCAATTTGATAGGACTCATCTGCTTTATACCTATGCATTGAATATCTATCCTCATAAGTGTACACACTTATAGTTCTAATGCCCATCTCTGAAGCAGCACGCAAAACTCGAATGGATATCTCTCCTCGGTTTGCAACAAGTAATTTCTTAAACATTTCAATATTTTTTAGTTGTTTTGATGGTTTATTATTTGCTAATACATAGTATTTATAGAACCATTGTTATAAATATTTCTACGAATTAGCAATCATTGCTATAAACTTAATAAAATAAAAACTAAAAACATTGTGAAATTTACAAATAATGCAAAGTTAAACCTCTCTTGAATTTTGTTAATAAAGTTAAAAAAAGATAGATTTATAAAGGTTGCAACCTAAAATAACAACATATGCTAAACAAAAATATTTCTATCTACTAAATAGTCTATTTTCTGACTTAAAATAAAATTAGTTTTTTTTCTCTTTCCTTGTTTTACCAGTAAAGCAAGCAAAGAATAGGTATAAACCCCTTCTTTTCAAAAATATATTAAGAGCAGTAATAAAATTAACTATGTCTATGTGGTTAGACACAAAATCAGTACTTTGTGAACTAATAATTAATCGAAATATGCTTTTACATTTATTTTTAATCTTCACAAAAATTGGAATGTTCACCATTGGAGGTGGTTACGCTGTAATTCCTCTGATAGAAAAAGATTTGGTTCAAAAAAAATGGCTGTCCAATCAAGAATTTTATGAGTTAATAGCTATAACGGAATCTTTACCTGGAGTTTTTGCCACTAATATTGCCGCTTTGGTAGGTTATAAAATTGCTGGTATAAAAGGAGCTTTAATAGCCGGTCTAGCAACGATAATTGCACCATTTATTTTATTGCTTATTATAGCAATATTTTTAGCCCAGTTCCAACAAAACATCTATGTAGCAAAAGCCTTTAAAGCCCTTAGGCCAATAGTAGTTGCTTTAATCGCGGCGCCTTGTTATACAGCTATTAAAGCCAATAAAATGACAACTAAAACCTTAATACTTCCTTGTATAGCACTTGCTTTAATGTTCTTTGCTGGTTTATCTCCTATTTGGATTATACTCCTTGGAAGTATTTCGGGCATAATATATCACAGTATAATTATAAAAAGCTAACACATGATATTTCTAAAACTATTTTGGGTATTCCTTAAAATTGGAACCTTTGGTTTTGGTGGAGGTTACGCCATGTTGTCTTTTATTCAAGAAGAAGTAGTAGATAACAACCACTGGATAACCAAGGAAGAGTTTACAGACTTAGTTGCCATTTCCCAAATGACGCCAGGGCCAATTGGAATCAACTCGGCCACTTATGTAGGGTTCATCACTTTAGAGAATCAAGGGTATTCTCCGGTGGTCTCTATTCTAGGTTCTTTTATAGCTACACTAGCTTTATGCCTTCCTTCCTTTATAATGATCTGCTTTATTAGCTACTATTATTTCAAATTTAGGTCTAATAAATATTTTTCCTACGCCTTGTCGGCAATTAAACCTCTTGGTATATCCCTAATTGCCTTAGCAGCCCTATCGATGACTACGTCAGAAAACTTTACAGGCATAGATAGCATTATACTCTTTGCTCTTGCACTAGTTTGTAGTATTGGCTTTAAAATCCACCCAATCGTTATTCTATTCTCCGGGGCTATTATTGGTCTAATCATATATTAGACACAGACTAAACGCTTTTAAAAATAACACAATCAATTACTAGCTAACTACTTAAACAACAAACATAAAGTATTACTTTAAGTTAAAAGGTGTTTAAACCAAAAAAGTATAACCATTTTAAATAGCAAGAGCCTAGTAAAAACTAGGCTCTTGGTGGACTATATACTTGTGTAAAAACTGTACTTCTTAATCTAAATATTGGTATTTCTTTTGTTTGCTTTTCCATCTCTGCATGGCAAATTCTCTTAAATCCACAATGCGATCCTTTTCATCTACAATTTCAAAACCTAAAAGTGTTTCTAAAACGTCCTCTAGAGATAAAAGTCCGCTGACTTCACCATAATCATTAGTTACAACAGCGATATGCTCTTGGTTGTCAATAAATTTATTCCAAGCATCCACCACGCTATTTCTTTGACTTATAACAAGAATTTCTCTTTTTATATCCGACAATTTTAAATCAAACTTGTCCTCAGCTAAATACTCAAAAACTACCTCCCTTAATACATAACCAATAATATTATCCTTATTATCCTGGTAAATTGGAATTCTAGAGAAATGTAAAAGTTCTTTGTTCTGTAAGAACTCTCCTAAAGTCATTTCACTATCAGCACTTACCATCATAATACGAGGTGTTTGAATTTGATCAACATCCACAGATTTTAATGCTATAATATTTTGAATAATACGATTCTCTTTTCCTTCTAAAATACCTTCCTGTTCCCCAATACTTGCTAAAACAGCAATCTCTTCTCTACTAGTTGTATTAGAATTTTGTCCTCTTGTAAGGCGCTTGGTTAAAAAAGAAGAAAGCAATACCAAAGGATAACATACCCAAATCATCATTTTGATTACTTTAGTACTAGTCTTATATAATTCATTGGCATAATTGGCCCCTAGAGTCTTAGGAATAATTTCTGTAAGTACAAGAATAAGCAAGGTTAAAATCGCAGAAATAACTCCAAAATAAGCTTGTCCAAAAACTAAAGTTGCTTGTGCACCAACTCCCGCAGCTCCAACAGTGTGAGCTATAGTGTTTAAAGACAAAATAGCAGATAAGGGTTTATCTACGTCTTTTTTCATATCTAGCATGCTTTGTGCATTTTTGTCACCTGATTCTACTTTAGTACGTAAGAATGCAACAGAAATAGATAGTAAAACCGCCTCAGCTATCGAACAAATAAAAGATATCGATAAGGCAAGTGATAAGTAAACTAATAATAGTATCATATATATTTTTAAATTCAAAGCAAAATTAAACTTTTAAAATACCATTATTATAAAAATATTAACCCAAGCATAAAAAATCTAACCTGAAGTGTACAAATTAATTTACTTACCTGTTTTTACAAAATAGTTTTACCTACGTATTTTACCAAAAACCTAAGAATTTCCACCAAAGAGCTCCTATGAAAACAAAGATTAATAAGTTTATAACACTCATTATAAATCCTGTCTTCCACCATTGTCCTAAAGTAGTATAACCGGAACCGAAAATAATGGGCGC
Organism: Myroides sp. LJL115; assembly: GCF_054871665.1. Classification (NCBI taxonomy): domain Bacteria; kingdom Pseudomonadati; phylum Bacteroidota; class Flavobacteriia; order Flavobacteriales; family Flavobacteriaceae; genus Myroides; species Myroides sp. LJL115. The sequence goes on from NZ_JBTXLS010000008.1 coordinate 40,892, forward strand.
TGTACCTGTACCATAATGGGTCAAAGACATCATTAAAGATGATGAAAATCCAAGAGCCAAAGCCAATAACATTGGTGGAGTTCCAAGGGCTATACCTGCAGCGAAAAAGGCTCCAAACATCGCCGTTATATGGGCAGTTGTACTGGCAAAAAAGTAATGAGAATAAACATAAACTAGCAACAGTATACCAGCTCCTACTGCCCAAGACACTCCTAAATCATCAATACCAGAACCCACAATATTGGCCAACCAACTAACTAAGCCTAATTTACCAAGGTAAGAGGCCATCATTACTAAAGCAGCAAACCAAACAATAGTATCCCAAGCACCTGTATTTTTTAAAATATCTTCCCAAGTTAAAACCCCACTTGCAATTAAAACAGACAAACCTATAAAGGCGGCTGTAGTGGGCTGAACAGCAAAAGTTTCACCAAACACAGCAGCAGGAACTCCAGCCCATAGCAATAGTAAGAGTATAAAAACGCCTAAAGTGATTTTTTCCGCTAGAGAAATTGGCCCTAAATCTGCAATACGTTGTTTTGCAAATAATGGTGCGTCGGGTGTCTTTTTAATCTCTGGTGGATACAGATAATAGATTACTAATGGCATAATTATCAAACAGATAATCGCAGGCAAAAAGGCTGCTAAAGCCCATGTAATCCAAGATAAATATTCCCCAGGCGAAGTACCTTCATAAATCAAGGCTATAATTAGTGGGTTGGGCGCTGTAGCAGTTATAAACATAGCCGAAGTAATTGGATTAGTATTATAATTCACTAGAGCTAAGTAAGTACCTATTTTACCACTTGTACCCTGTTTTTCACTAGAATTAAAACTAGAAGCAATTGATCGCATAATGGGATGTATAATTCCTCCTCCTCTTGCTGTGTTACTTGGAGTAACAGGAGCTAAAACCATTTCAGAGAACACCAATGAATAGGCTATACCCAATGTTTTCTTACCAAAAACAGAAATAAGGTAATAACCAATACGAGGCCCTAATCCAGTTTTACTTAAACTCATAGAAATCATAATAGAGATTCCAATAAGCCATATTAGATCATTTGAAAAACCACTCAAAGCATCTGCTAAAGCAGCCTTTGGATTTGCTGGATTAGTTACCCCTGTAATAGCTACTAAAGCGATAGCTAAAATAGAAACACCTCCAATTGGCAAAGCCTTTCCAATAATAGCGGCAATAGTTCCTACAAATAAGGCTAGTAAATGCCAAGCATTTGGAGTAACCCCTTGTGGGACTGGAATTACAAACCAAATAATTAAAGTGATAGCCACAGCAATGCTAGCTGGAATCCATTTTATGGGTTGAAGTTGATTATTCATAATTAAATACTTTTGCTAATACTAAAGATACGATAATTATCAAAAAAACACACAAATAACCAACAAAGCTTTCTTTAAATATTAATTTAACACAAATTCAAAATTTAAAATATTATAAATATAGAATTTTAAATTTTAACTAAAAGCGAATTAATATGATATAGAGGCTAAATCCCTGACATTTTGCCCGTTTACCACTGTAACAAACGCTAATAGTTGTATATTTAAAAATAAGAATTAAACTTTAGCAAAAAGATGAAGAATAATCGTGTTTACCAAATGACTTTTGCCAGCATATACCCCTTATATATCAATAAAGTAGAAAAAAAGGCACGAACTGTCCTAGAGCTAGATCTAGTAATAACTTGGCTTACTGGTTATGACCCAAAGGCCATACAACAAACCATTATAAACAAATACACTTTAGAAGAATTCTTTGATAAGGCTCCAAACTTTAATGAGAATGCCTATAAAATTACAGGGAGTATATGCGGCTACAAAGTACAGGAAATAGAAGAAGAACTAATGAGAAAGATCCGTTACTTAGACAAATTAGTCGATGAGTTAGCCAAAGGAAAAAAAATGGAGAATATACTTAGAAAATAAAAGGGACTATCTCACAAAGGTTATTTCGTTGTCAATCAGAAGTAATTTATTAGGTATAGTCTATATTTCAGATTAAATAATTAAATTATACTAAGTATAATACGATATTTATAAACAAAAAAGGGGTTGTCTTCAATTGTTAGACAGCCCCTTTTATCTTTATTTGAAAATACCTTTATCTCCTTGATAAATTGCCAGTTTACCTGGCCCTATAAATACAATAGTAATAGCTGCTATTAAAAACAGTATATTTAATTCTGCATTAACTCCCCCTGTAGCAGGGTTTATAAAAAAGCCCTCTACTCCTTTTACTAGAACAATAGACATCACCATAGTAAAGGCAATAAGAAAAGCGGATATCCTTGTTGCAAAGCCTAATATTAATAAAATAGGGGCTAAAACCTCTGAAATCGGTACACCTAGCCACAATAACTTAGGTAAGCCACTTTCTTGTAATTGCGAAATAATATAATCATGTCCATTAATTAGCTTGTGTATACCATGCAAAAGCATAAGTCCACCTACACCAAGACGCAGCATTAAGCTACCAAAATCTCTACTCATATTAGTTAATTATTAATTATAAACTGCCTTTAAGGATAGCCTCACAAAATTCATCCGTCCTTTTTCTGCTATACGGAAGTCTTTGTCGGACGTATTTCAATTTTACTAGGTAATACATTTGCTTTCATTTGAAGTATATCTACTACTAATTCAGCCATATCCTCTGGTTGAATTTTCCAAGCATCCGCCTTTGTGGGAGTATGATCGTTAAAATTGCTTGTTACAGACCCTGGAAGAATAGTTGTTACTTTAACCCCGTAGTTTCTCAAATCAAGCATTGCTGCTTGAGTAAATCCTACAACTCCAAATTTACTAGCATTGTATCCCGCTCCATTGGCAAAAAAGTTAATACCAGCTAAACTGGCAATAGAGATATAGTAACCTTTATTTTTTATCAACTCTGAAGCACTCGCTTTTAAAGTATGAAAAACTCCAGTTAAATTCGTATCAATCATTGCATTCCACTGTTCTAAAGAAAGCTCAAACACTGGAGCGAAGATTCCTAAACCTGCATTTGCAATCACCACATCCACTTTACCAAAACGCTCTACTATTTTATCAACAGCACTTTGTTCTTGATCAAATACTCTTACATCAGATACAATACCCAAGACATCACCAAATTCTGATAACTCTTGTGTTACTAAGTCTACTGTTTTTTGATCCCTTCCACTAAAGGCTACTTTACAATTGTTTTGCAATAATCCCTTAGCTATTCCTTTTCCAATCCCTTTTGTTGCTCCAGTTATATAAACTACTTTTCCTTCTAAGTTCATTGTAGAAAATTTAAATTTAATATTCCTTTAAATATAAACAAAAAAAACATTCATACTACCTTTAATAGAACTTAATAAAACGTTTTTTCATTTATAAACTCGTCTAAATTTTTAATGTTTCCGAAAACGACATTTCTAACCAAAAAAAAGGGAATATCTCATAAAGGTTACTTTGCTGTCATTCAGAAGTAGTTATTTAGATATAGTTTATATTTTAGATTAAATAATTAAATTATACTAAGTAAAATACGATATTTATTAAGCAAAAAAAGGGCTGTCTCCAATTGTGAGACAGCCCCTTTACTTTGTTGTAATCTATTGAATTAAGATAATGCAGCTTTAACTTGATCAGCAGCTTCTTGGAAAGCTACAGCAGATAAAATTGGCATACCTGAAGCATCAATTAATTCTTTCGCTAATTCAGCGTTTGTTCCTTGTAAACGTACAATAATAGGCACGTTGATATCGTCACCCATATTTTTGTAAGCATCAACAACTCCTTGAGCAACACGGTCACAACGAACGATTCCTCCGAAGATGTTAATTAAAATTGCTTTTACGTTTGGATCTTTTAAAATAATACGGAAAGCAGTTTCAACACGTTTAGCATCAGCAGTTCCTCCAACGTCTAAGAAGTTAGCAGGTTCGAAACCAGCATACTTAATTAAGTCCATTGTAGCCATCGCTAATCCAGCTCCGTTTACCATACAACCTACAGTACCATCTAAGTCTACATAGTTTAATCCTGCAGCATTAGCTTCTACTTCAATTGGTCTCTCTTCAGAAAAGTCTCTGTACTCAGCATACTCTTTTTGTCTGTAAAGAGCGTTATCATCGATAGTAACTTTAGCATCAACAGCTAAGATTTTATCATCAGATGTTTTCAATACTGGGTTAATTTCAAACATAGAAGCATCACTTCCAATGTATGCTCTGTATAAAGCATCTACGAACTTCACCATTTCTTTGAAAGCGTTTCCTGTTAATCCTAAGTTGAAAGCAATTTTTCTAGCTTGGAATCCTTGTAAACCAACAGCTGGATCAATTTCTTCTTTGAAGATTAAATGAGGAGTGTTTTCAGCTACTTCTTCAATATCCATTCCACCTTCAGTAGAATACATAATCATATTACGTCCTTTAGCTCTATCTAATAAAACTGACATATAGAATTCTGAAGTTTCGCTTTCCCCTGGGTAGTATACATCTTCTGCAACTAAAACGCGGTTAACTTTTTTTCCTTCTGGTGGAGTTTGAGGAGTAATAAGATCCATACCGATAATGTTACCAGCAATCTCTTTTACTTGCTCTAAGTTCTTAGCCAACTTAACTCCTCCCCCTTTACCTCTTCCACCTGCGTGGATTTGAGCCTTAATTACATACCAACTTGTACCAGTTTCTTCTGTAAGTTCTTTTGCTTTTTCAACAGCCTCTTCAGCGTTATTAGCCACTAACCCACGTTGTACTCTTACTCCGTAGCTAGCTAATATTTCTTTCCCTTGAAATTCATGTAAATTCATAGTTCGATAAGTTTAGCATTTAATTTAAACAGTTACAAAAATAAGAAAACTGTTTTTAATTATCTAATTTATTAGCAGTATATCTTTATTGCTATTTGTTTTTTGACCTTAAAGGTCATTATATAATGTACTTGTTTTTATAAAAAATCAACATCCCCTTTACCCTGACGAATAAGTACTGGCTCAGATTCGGTCAAATCAATAACCGTAGAGGCTTGATTATCACCATACCCACCATCAATAACGGCATCTACCTTATTTTGCCACTTCTCAAATATCAGTTCTGGATCGGTTGTATATTCCAAAATTTCATCTTCATCATAAATGGAAGTAGAAACGATAGGATTTCCTAATTTTTGCACTATTGCCCTACATATACTGTTATCTGGAACGCGAATTCCCACCGTTTTCTTCTTTTTAAACTCCTTTGGCAATTCATTATTACCCGGCAAAATGAAGGTATAGGGCCCAGGAAGTGCTTTTTTCAATATTTTAAAGGTAGCTGTATCTATTTGTCGAATGTAATTCGAAATATTACTAAGATCGGAGCATATAAAGGAAAAGTTTGCTTTATCTAATTTTATACCTTTTATTCTAGCTATCTTTTCTAAAGCTTTAGAATTGGTAATATCACACCCTAACCCATATACTGTATCCGTAGGATAAATAATTAACCCACCATCGCGCAAAATCTTTACAATTTTATCGATTTCCTTTTCATTGGGGTTTTCTGGGTAAATTTTAATAAACTGTGCCATATTCTATTGTACTATTTATTTGTAATTTACGATAATACCTTTAGCTTGGCAAATCTTAACAGCAATTTTTTAATTCCTCCAACATCAAATTTAATCTCCGCTTTTTTATCAGCTCCAACACCTTCTAGATTCAAAATGAGTCCTTTACCAAATCTCTCATGCATTACAGTTTGCCCGCTAGCTAAAGCTTGGTTATCCATAGAAACCGCACTATCAGAAGAAGTAGTACTCATAGGCTTTAGCTTTCTAATATTTCTATCCAAGGTTGGTTCTTGATTATTAGTTATATAAGCTGGAGGCGTACCGTTCTCCGGTTTTTTAAGGCGTAATTTACTTTTATCTACATCCCCAAAAACATCGGCATTCATTCTTGGCTTATACCTATAATTAGTTTCTACCGGAGTTAAATATTCTAAATATTGATCATCAATATCCTCTATAAAACAAGAAGGCTCACTATCTACTAATTTACCCCATCTATATCTAGATTGGGCATAGGTTAGGTAGGCTTGATGTTCTGCTCTTGTCAATGCCACATAGAAAAGACGCCTTTCTTCTTCCAAATCTGAACGAGTACTTTTACTCATTGCACTTGGAAATAAGTCTTCTTCCATCCCCACACAAAAAACAGTTGGGAATTCTAACCCTTTAGCCAAGTGAATGGTCATTAGAGCTACTCTATCATCATCTCCATTGTCTTTATCTAAATCAGTAGCTAATGCTACATCTTCCATAAATTCACTTAAAGAGCCTCTAGCTCCATCAATTTGTTTTTGCCCCTCAATAAAATCTCTAATACCATTGAGTAATTCCTCAATATTCTCCATTTTAGCAATACCCTCAGGAGTAGTATCTTTTCTTAATTCTTGAGCAAGTCCTGTTTTCTTAGCAACATGTTCTGTTAATTGATAAGCATCCATGGTAGCATCATTGGCCTGGAATGCCTTAACCATATTAACAAAATCTGTCAATTTTCCTTTGGTACCTGAGCTAATCTTTAAATCAATTTTATCGATATGCTCCATTACCTCGAAAATAGAACGTTTATAATGATTGGCAGCAATAGTTAATTTATCTAAAGTAGTAGCACCAATACCTCGAGCTGGATAGTTAATTACCCTAATTAAAGCCTCTTCGTCTTTAGGGTTAATAATTAACCTTAAATAGCATAGTACATCTTTAATTTCCTTGCGTTGGTAAAAAGACAATCCTCCATAGATACGGTAAGGAATATCTCTTTTTCTTAATGCATCCTCCATAGCACGTGACTGAGCATTGGTTCTATATAGGATAGCAAAATCTCCATTTTGAGCTTGATCTCTCATCTTTAATTCAAAGATAGTTGAGGCAACAAACCTACCTTCTTCTCCGTCTGTCAAGGAGCGATGAATTTTAATCTTGGGGCCTGGATCATTAGCAGTCCAAACCACCTTCTCTAGCTTTACTTTATTTTTATCAATAATAGTATTGGCTGCTTCTACAATATTCTTAGTAGATCGGTAGTTCTGCTCTAAACGATATGTTTGAACATTGTCGTAATCCTTTTGGAAGTTCAAAATATTATTAATGTTCGCCCCTCTAAAGGCATAAATACTTTGTGCATCATCTCCAACTACACAAATATTTTGGAAACGATCCGAAAGAGCTCTGACAATTAAATATTGAGAGTGATTGGTATCTTGGTACTCATCCACTAAAATATAGCGGAATCTATTTTGGTATTTAGCCAGAACATCGGGAAATACCGTTAGTAATTCATTTGTCTTTAGCAGTAAATCATCAAAGTCCATGGCACCTGCTTTAAAGCAGCGTTCCACATAGTTTTGGTAAATCTCCCCTATACGAGGTTTTTTACTCATAGCATCAGCCTCTTGTAACTCTGGATTTTCAAAATATGCCTTTACAGTGATAAGGCTATTTTTATAGGATGAAATTCTATTAAGCACTTCTTTTGGCTTATAGATATCTCTATCTAATTGCATCTCTTTTATAATTTGACCAATAAGACGTTGAGAGTCTTGAGAATCATAAATAGAGAAATTAGAAGGATAACCTAAACGATCTGCCTCTGATCTTAAAATACGCGCAAAAACAGAGTGAAAGGTTCCCATCCAAAGATTCTTAGCCTCAGAGCCACCTACAATCTGTGCAATACGGGATTTCATCTCCTTAGCAGCTTTATTGGTAAAGGTCAGAGCTAGGATATTAAACGCATCCACTCCTTGATGCATTAAATAAGCAATCCTCAAAGTTAAAACTCTCGTTTTTCCAGATCCAGCACCAGCAATAACAATCATTGGCCCGTCCTTTTGTAATACGGGAGCTCTTTGTGCCTCATTTAACTGATCAATATAATTTTGCATATTCTCTTTTAGTAAAAAATCAAAATTACAACTCCTGTGGCTTTATAACAAGTTTTTGCAATTATAAAAAAGTTAACCTTAGAAGATAATATTGTCTATTTTTGTAAAAAAACAAAACAATGAATCTACAGTCCGCACTTACTATAGTAGCTTATGTCTTACCAGCAATGGTAGTAATTTTAATTAATAATTTGATATTTAAAAGAGTTCTAGAACAACAGGTAAAAATCAGCCGAGGACTTTTACAACAAAGCCTAGAAAAAAAGTTAGATTCTAATGCTTTAAAACTTCAAGCATTGGAAAGATTAACTTTACTAATAGAGCGTATTGATTTACAAAACTTAATACTTAGAGTTCCTTTGGCTACACAGGATAAAAGTGCTTATACTTTAGCTTTAATCCAACATATCAATCAAGAGGTCGACTATAATATTACCCAACAACTTTATGTTAGTGATGCCCTATGGGAGCTAATTATAACGCAACAACAAACAATCATAGCTACTATTCAACAACTTGGCCAAGATTCTACCTATGCAAACTCTAATGAGTTACAACAAGAGTTATTTCAAAGAGCAATACCCCTTAAAAACAACACTAAGATTACACTACAGGCTATAAAATCACAAGCAGTAGAATTATTATAAATAACCTAATACAACAAAATGAATTTAAAACTAAAAGGCATCCTATTTGCAGCAATGCTATGTTTGAGCCCAACTACAATCCAATTACATGCGCAAGAAAACCCTGGTATTTTGACTTCTTTACCACAAGACAAAATTGCTCAGGCTTTAAAACTTGCTTTAAACAAAGGGATTACTGAAAAAGTGGCTAACCTAACACAAAAAGATGGTTTTTATAAAAATGAAATGGTCAAAATTTTGTTACCTGAGCAAGTAAGAAAAGTAGATGAAACTTTACGTAAATTAGGAATGTCTAATCTAGCGGACCAAGGACTTATCTTACTTAATAGAGCAGCAGAAACTGCAGTAAAACAATCTACACCAATATTTGTAGAAGCAGTTAAAAACATTTCCTTTAAAGATGCAACTTCCATCTTACTTCAAACTCCTGATGGAGCTACTACTTATCTAAAAAATGCAACTAGTAACGCTTTATACGACCAACTAACTCCCATAATTAATGAATCTCTTTCTAAAGTAGGAGCAGATAAAGTATGGCAAAATATTTTCAACACCTATAATAACCTACCATTAGTAAAACCAGTTAATACCGATTTAACGGACTATGTTACCAAAGAAACAATGCAAGGGGTATTTACTATGATAGCTGTAGAGGAACAATCCATAAGAGAAAATTTACCAGGGGCTAGAAGCAATTCTTTACTACAAGAAGTATTCTCCATTCAAGATAAAACAGAAAATACTCCAAATACTACTACTTCTAACCAAAATACAGACGTAAAAAACAATAAATCTAAACTTTTAAGAAACTTGTTTAACAAAAAGTAAAAAATTAAACATTTTGATTAAATAACAATATTATAACATTCATTTAACTAATTAAGAAATATTATTTTTAGATATTTGCACTAACAAAATATGATTGATTTCATAAAGGTTAGGGTTAGTTAATAAAAAAACCGAGTAGGATTAGGCCCCTACTCGGTTTTTATTTTTCTATTCAATTCTATTATGAATCTGCTTAAAGTATTCAAAGGCCTTAAACAAGTGAGTTCCCGACCAAGAGAACATTTCTCCATCCACAAATACAGTCTTACCATGATGCGTACAACGTCCTACTTCAAAGGCGTGTTCTTCTTTAAATGGATAAGGTTCTGAGGATAAGAAAATCAATTCAGGATCCCCTTGAATTCTAATTTTACGTATTTCAACTTCAGGATATCTACCAGGTTTATTAGTATAAATATTCTCGAATTTATTAATGCGCATTAATTCATTGATAAAAGTATCATCTCCAGCAGCCATATAAGGCTCTCTCCAAATGAAGTAAGCTGCTTTGTAACTAGGTTTACTAGCTACAAATTGCATAAAATCCTTTTGCGCAAAATTAATTTTATCAATCCACTTCTGCGCCTCAGTACGTTTATTAAACAATATTCCAAAATCTTGTATCATTTGAATATTATCCTCTAGAGTTACTACATCCGTAACCCATACTGGACAAATATCCTTTAAACTATCTACAATCTCTAGAGTATTTTCTTCCTTATTGGCAATAATAATATCAGGACGTAATGCCTTAATTTTTTCTACATCTACTTTTTTAGTACCACCCACTTTCGTTTTAGTAGCTCTTAAATGATATGGATGAACACAAAACTTAGTAATTCCAACTAACTCATCTTCCAAACCTAAATCAAAAAGCGTTTCACTTTGAGAAGGAACTAAAGATACAATACGTTTAGGAGTAGTTTGAAAACTATGCTCCTTACCTATTTGGTCTTTTAAAACAATCATTACTTTGAATTTAAAATTTGCTCCATTTCCTGCTGCATTATTAAAGCTTGTTCTCTTGCTTTCTCTGCAAAATCTACTCCATTTCCTGCGTAAATAATTCCTCTTGAAGAGTTGATTAACAAACCAACATCCTTATTTAGTCCATATTTACAAACATCTTGTAAATTGCCTCCTTGAGCACCAACTCCAGGAACTAATAAAAAACTATTAGGAACTATCTTTCTAATTTGTTGAAAGTATTCTGCTTTTGTAGCACCAACAACATACATTAAGTTATGTGCATTTTTATATTTCTGAGATACACTAAGTACTTTCTCATAAAGAGGAACTCCATCGATTTCTTGGGTTTGAAAATCAAAGGCTCCAGCATTACTTGTTAAAGCTAGTAAAATAGCATGCTTATCTTCAAAGGCTAAAAAAGGTTCTACAGAATCCTTCCCCATATAAGGTGCAACAGTCACACTATCGAAATCCATATCTTCAAAAAAAGCTTTTGCATACATGGTAGCAGTATTACCTATATCACCACGTTTTGCATCGGCGATAGTGTAAATCTGTGGATAATGTGTATTAATATAATCGATAGTCTTTTTTAAAGACTCCCATCCTTTTAAACCATATGCTTCATAAAAAGCTATATTAGGCTTATAAGAAACCGTTAGGTCATGGGTTGCATCTATGATGGCTTTATTAAAAGCAAAAATAGGATCTTCTTGATCTAGTAAATACTTAGGTATTTTATTCAAATCAACATCCAATCCTATACAAAGAAAGGATTTCTTGCTTTTTATCTGCTCAATTAATTGTTGTGTGGTCATTCTAAGTGCAAATTAGTATTTTAAAAAAAACCACACTATACAAAAGTAAGTGTGGTTAAATATAATAGAATCAATAAATTAGAATACGTCGCTTTCTTTAAGCTTCTCTGTATTACTAACCATTTGTAATTCGTCAATGATTTTCTGAATATTACCATTCATTACTCCATCTAAATCGTATAGAGTTAAACCAATACGGTGATCCGTTACACGACCTTGAGGGTAGTTATAGGTTCTAATCTTAGCAGATCTATCTCCGCTACTTACTTGTGAGTTACGTTTAATAGCATCTTCCTCTTGCTTTTTAGCAAGTTCCATTTCATATAATCTTGAACGTAAAACAGATAAAGCTTTATCCTTGTTTTTATGTTGAGATTTTTCATCCTGACATTGAGCCACTAATCCTGTTGGAACGTGTGTCATACGAACAGCACTCTTTGTTGTGTTCACACTCTGACCTCCAGGACCTGAAGAACAGAATAAGTCAATACGAACATCGTTCATATCAATGTGTACATCAAATTCTTCTGCTTCAGGTAAAACCATTACAGTAGCGGCTGAAGTATGTACACGACCTTGAGTTTCAGTTTGAGGAACACGCTGTACACGGTGTACACCAGCCTCAAATTTTAAAGTCCCATAAACATCTTCTCCAGTAACTTCGAAAATAACCTCTTTATAACCTCCAGAAGTTCCTTCATTTACATCTACCACAGAAGTTCTCCAACCTTTACTTTCACAGTATTTAGTATACATTCTATATAGGTCACCAGCAAACAAACTTGCCTCGTCCCCACCTGTACCAGCTCTTACCTCCACCATTACGTTTTTGGCATCCTCTGGGTCCTTAGGTATTAATAAGAATTTAATCTCTTCCTCTAATTCTGGTAAACGTTCCTTTGCCTCTGAAAGTTGCATTTTTGCCATTTCCACCATTTCATCATCACTACCATCAGCGATAATTTCATTAGCCTCTTCAATATTTCCAGTTACATCAATGTATTCAGCACGTTTCTCAACAAGCTGTTTTAAATCTTTGTACTCCTTATTTAATTGTACATAACGCTTTTGATCCATGATTACATCTGGTTGAATAATCAAATCAGAAACTTCATCAAAACGTTGTTTTATAATTTGTAGTCTATCTAACATATCTTTAAACAGATAATTAATTTGGTTTGCAAAGGTATATAAAAAAGGGGAATATCACTAAATATTCCCCTTCAAATTTATGCTTTTTACAATTACATTATTTTGTAATATCCACTGAAATATCTACATCAGACCAAGTTTTACCTTCATGTAAGGCCTTACAAGCCTCGTGTAGGCTATTAAATGCACCCTGAGCAGCAAAATCACTAATAATATCGATACTACCTTTAATATGAATACCATTTTCAATAGTAGTGTAATCAAACTCCTTTTCGATTGTTTTTCCATTCATTGTCAAGTGAATCAATACCTTATCTTGGGTAAACTCACCGAAAAAACCACTAATATTCCCAGTCATTTGACTAAAGAAACTAGCTACTAAAGTTTGGTCCCTTGCGGCATCTTTTGTGGTTACACTAGAGGTAGCTACCACGAAAGTCGCTCCTTGTAATTCTTGCTCTATAGTAGTCCCTTTTTGGTTTAATCCCGATAATTTAATATCGGTAAAACTACCAGTAACTCCAACTTTCTCAGGCGTTTTAAAAGCCGTCCAACTCAAAGTATAATTTAAATTCTTTTGTTGTACTGATTCTACCTCAGTGGTATTCTCACCAGTATTGTCTTGTTTTTTATCTCCACAAGAAGCCATTAACGCTCCTACAAATAACAGTGCTAAAAGTGTTTTCTTCATAGTATGTACTTTTTTTAAACTTTGGGTACAAATTACAAAAAATCTAGCAGAAAAAGTAATTAATCCGGTATTAACTTTTTTGTATAAAAAAATAAGGTTTTAATCCTACAAAAATAAGCCAACTTAGAAAGTTGGCTTATAAACATATTTAATTTTTCTTTGGAATATTTTTCAATACTTCCAAAATAAACTTCCAATATTTCTGAACTGAAGAAATGCTAACTCTTTCATCTGGCGAGTGAGCTCCACGAATGGTTGGTCCAAAAGATATCATATCCATCTCCGGGTAATGCGTACCTAGTATCCCACATTCTAAACCTGCATGACAAGCCACTACATTAGCTTTAGCATTGTTTTGCTTTTCATATATTTCTTCTAAAACTCCTAAAATCTCACTATTTGAATTAGGACTCCATCCTGGGTAAGACCCAGAGAATTCTACCTCACAACCCATTAATTCAAATGCGCTTCTCAGAGAGTTGGCTAAATCCATTTTAGAAGATTCTACCGAAGAACGAGTTAAACATTTAACCGATAACTTCCCTTTCCCCACTTCTACCTTTGCAATATTATTTGAAGCTTCTACTAAATCTTCAAAATCTGTACTCATTTTATACACCCCATTATGAGCTGCATATAAGGAACGCACAAAGAAGTACTGAGCCATAGGAGGCATTACAAACTTAGGTGAATCACTTGATTCTAATTTCTCAAAAACCACTTCAAAGTTTGGATCCACTGTGTGCAATTCTTCTCTAATTTCTTCCACTAAGACATTCATATCATAAACGAAAGCCTCATCATAAATTTGAGCAATTATAACTCTAGCTACACTTTCTCTTGGTATTGCATTACGTAAACTCCCTCCTACAATAGATTCGATTTGTAAGCCGAAAGAATCAAAAGAATCAAAAAGTAAACGGTTCATAATTTTGTTAGCGTTACCAAGTCCTTTATGAATATCCATACCAGAATGTCCACCATTCAAACCTTTCACTGTAATTTTATAACCAACTGATCCTTCAGGAACTAATTCTTCGTCATATTCTGCAGTAGCAGTTACATCTATACCTCCGGCACAACCAATATCAATTTCGTCATCCTCCTCTGTATCTAAATTCAAAAGAATCTCTCCCTCTAAAAGTCCACCTACTAAACCTTTAGCACCTGTCATACCAGTTTCTTCATCAATGGTAAAAAGAGCTTCAATAGCAGGATGCTCAATGTCATTACTCTTTAAAATAGCCATAATAGTAGCTACTCCTATTCCATTATCTGCACCAAGAGTAGTACCTTTTGCTCTTACCCAATCCTGATCTACAAACATTTGTATACCTTGAGTATCAAAATCAAACTCTGTATCATTATTCTTTTGATGCACCATATCTAAATGGGATTGTAACACTACTGTCTTACGATCAACCATTGTAGAGGTAGCAGGCTTTTTAATAATAACGTTACCTACTTGATCTTTAATTGTTTCTAAATTAAGACTTTTACCAAAGTTCATCATAAATTCAATTACGCGCTCTTCTTTTTTTGAAGGACGAGGAACTGCATTTAAATCTGCAAATTGACCCCACAACTCCTTAGGTTGTAAATCTCTTATCTCTTGACTCATATCTTTGTATTTGAATTTTATATTTGTATTCCAAATTTAGACAATTAATACTTAAACCCTACTTTATAAAAGGAATTTTACTACCTAATGCCGATTTTTTTCAATAAAACACATCAAGGGTCAAAAGCAACAACAATTTTCCCTTTTCCTGTAGCAGCTTTACCTTACAAACTACTCCAAATTAGATTGCATTACTCTTTGCTTTACTTTTTGTTTTTCCAATAACTGTAAGACCAATTCAATATCTGGGTCTTTTGCTTGCTTTAAACTTTTTACAAAAAGTCCTTCACTCACTGACAAATTGGGCATTACCCCTCTACATTGGACTTGCTCTTCTATATCTTGATTAAAAAACACTTCGGAACGAGGTAAATTCACAATAGTTTGGGTATTGGGAAGTTTATAATTTAAAAACCAGGAAGCAGTGGTGAAATTGCTACAAGTTCTAGTTTCTTGACCGACAATTATTCCTCTATTGTTTTGCTGAAATAAGCTCGCAAAATAAGCTGCAGCAGAGACTGTATTATTATCTATTAATAGTATCACATTGCCATCAAAAGCATTTCTATCCCTAGGATAATTCTCCAAATAATTCTCCTCTAGTCTACTATTCCCAAAGTAATATTCACTTTGAGGATCATAGTCATAACGTTGAAGCATAAAATTATCCATATTCTTAATATCCATATCGGATAGCTGCCTTTCATTACTATCCACTAAATTTTCTCTAACTTGAATATCAATCACCTTTGTGGCGTATTTGTATTTATTAGAAAATGTTTTGTCTTTGGATATAAAAGAGTAATACAAAGGAATATTACTTAATAGACCACCACCATTGGCTCTAATATCGATAACTAAATTCTTAATTCCTTTCCTGTTGAGTTCTCCAAAAAACTCGTTAAGCTTATGATAAGCATATTCTTCTGAAAATCCGAATGTTTTAATAGTCAAACAATATGTATCATCATTTAACTCTTTAGCAAAAATCCCATAGGAATAGCTTATTAAATCAATTGGAAGTATAGATTTTTGAGAATTGTAATAACTACGGGAGTAATCTACAGCTTTAAGACTTATATGGAATTGCTCTTGAGCATTATCTCCTAGTTTATAAGTGATTTCATAGGTATCTTTATCACTAAACATAAAGGAACAATACAAGGAAAAATCCTTTGCATTAATTGCTTGAATACCCCCATCGGAACTTATTTTTATACTTTCTAGCAAGTCTTCTACTTTATGGCCATTAACCTCCACTAATAAGGCACCTTGCGGGATATCTTGTCCAAATTGATTGACATATACTTTACCATTATAAACTACAGTAGAAAAAGGAAAAAAATATGCTTGTTTTGCAAAGTCTTCAAAAAAAACTAAATCGGTACTCAACCCAGAATGTGCATCATTGATATATGACAAAGGATTTGATAACA
The DNA here is from genome assembly GCF_054871665.1 of Myroides sp. LJL115. Lineage (NCBI taxonomy): Bacteria > Pseudomonadati > Bacteroidota > Flavobacteriia > Flavobacteriales > Flavobacteriaceae > Myroides > Myroides sp. LJL115. Next base: position 56,979 of record NZ_JBTXLS010000008.1, read on the forward strand.
AAAACTGAGCATAGGTAGGATTTTGCTCTAATTCATGCCTTAAGCGCACCACATTCTCATTAAATTCCTGATCTGTGGTGAATCTATATGCATTAGGATGTTGCTTTTGGATAATATTTACCAATACATCAAAATCCTCTAAATAATCTTCTTTGGTTAACTCTTGATGCTTTTTTTGAGCTTGTACTTGATGTACTCCCACTAAAAAACAAATAAGTAACAGACTCCTTTTTATCATGTAAAATGACTTCCTTTTAATTAATTGTTATTTCAAATACAAACGCAATTAAAGAATAATTATTTTAAAACATTTGTTTTATTATTCCACGAAGTATTTAAAATGCCATTTTTTATAAACCATTAGAAACGGTTTTCCTTCGGATTATACCATACTATGGTTTGTATTTAACTAGCAATATAAAAATAAACCTTGTAATCCTGTGCTAATCTATGTTTTTTATATCTATTATAACTTAAGATAACAAGTAGTAAATAACACAACCCTTTAATTCACAATAAATTAACTTTAATATTTTCAACCAAACCCATTGTGTACCGATTTATTTACTACCTTTGCACTATAGTTGTGATTATTCAAATAATGTAATTTATATTTTTATAATCCCTTATCGTAATATAGCATTTTTAGTGGGGTTCCCATTAACAAAAAGAACTACTCCCCCCTTCAAGTAGTTCTTTTTTGTTTTACACTTATTTGTAAAACAATACAATTTCCTACTACTTAGAGCATTTAAAGCTAGAAATAATGCAACTAAAATGCTTATCTTTCCACTATACAAGCCTTTAAAATTGACTATAAAAACAATCATATCATAAAAATGGGCAATTTCAACAAGAAAACACTCCTAAGCATCTTCATAGCAATTGCTTTATGGATCTTACTTTATATAGCAAACTATCATCCCGTTTTAGTACAAAAACACTATACAAATGATATATATCTTCTATATAGCAACTATACAAACCTTCTGACTAAACACCTGCCTTTTTCAGTTGGAGACACTGTTTATATAGGTCTAATTGGCTTTATCTTATACAATATTTTCGCTCTTATTAGTAGCCCAATCACTGTAAAGAGAAAAATGATTCAATTTGGCTCCAATACAATACTTACTGTTGTAATAGCCTGGAGTATCTTTAATATCACTTGGGGTTTCAATAATTACAACCTTCCAATTGACAAACAACTTGACTTAGAACAAAGTTATACTATACAGCAATTAGTAGAAATCACCAAGTTGATTCTAGAAAAAACAAAACAACAACATCAAGAACTTGTAGTCCATAAAGATATTCCAGTAAAAAACAATGATTCAGTAGAACAAATCATCCAAGGAGTACCAATGGGTATAAAACAAGTTTCTGAACAACTTGGCATCTTTTCTTATAGAGAAACTTCTTTAAAAAAATCTTTATATAGCTCCTTAATTACTTTTATGGGATTTTCCGGTTATATTAACCCTTTGACTAACGAGGCCCAAATAAATAGGCATATCCCAAAATTAACCATGCCAATTACTGCTAGCCATGAGGTAGCACATCAATATGGATTTGCAAGAGAAAGTGATGCCAATTTTATAGGATTTTTAGCCAATTATCACCATAAATATTTACTAAATCAATATGCTGCAAACATATTTGCTTTAAGGTATTGCCTAGGAGAGTTAAACAAAAAAGAATCCGAAGAATTTCCTGCTATCCTTCAAAGCATTCCTCAAGGTATTAAAGATAATATCCTTGAAAACACAGTGTTTTGGCATAAGCATAGAAACTTTACGGATTCTTTCTTTACAATATTTTATGACACTTTTCTAAAGGTCAACAACCAACATCATGGCTTGCAGTCATATAGCAAATTCGTAGATCTTTTAATTAATTACCAAAAGAAAAAACCTCTTTACTAATACAACGCTAACGCCTTAAGATTGTTTATTTACTTTGTTTTTATTTTTATAAGGTCGTATAATTAAACGCGCTTGTCTATCAAACATTAGGTAGTTATATAACCAGTTAGAGAAAACAACTAATTTATTTCTAAAACCAATTAAAGACATTAAGTGTACAAACATCCATACAAACCAAGCAAAGAAACCATTAAAATGAAATTTTGGTAAGTCCACTACAGCTTTATTACGTCCAATTGTCGCCATAGAACCTTTGTCATTATAGCTAAAAGCCTTCATAGGTTGTCCTTTAGCTAAACGAACTAAGTTACTAGCTAATAAATCTCCTTGTTGAATAGCTGGCTGTGCCATCATAGGATGTCCCATTGGAGTTTTTTCAGTAATCATTGCGGCAATATCACCAATAGCGAAAATATCACTAAAACCTTCCACTTGGTTAAACTCATTAACTTTCATTCTATTACCTCTTTGCATAACAGTTGGCTTATCAAAACCTTCAATATCAGCTCCCATAACACCAGCGGTCCAAATAACGTTTTGAGAAATAAAGTCATTTCCACTCTTAGTGGTTACTTTTTCTCCATCGTAATTGGTAACAATCTCACTTAACCAAACAGTAACTCCAAGTTGCTTTAAGAATTTTTCTGCTGCAATAGAACTCTTCTCGCTCATAGCGTCTAGCACTCTATTTGCACCTTGAACAACGTTAATCTCCATTAAACTAAAGTCTAAGTCTGGATAATCCTTTGGTAAGATATTTTTTTTCATTTCCGCCAAAGCACCAGCTAACTCAACTCCTGTTGGTCCTGCACCAACAATAACAAAGTTCATTAATGCTTTACGCTCTTCAATATCATTAGTTAATAAAGCAGCTTCAAAGTTTTCCAAAACTAAACTTCTAATATCTAAAGACTGAGGTATAGTTTTCATTGCCATACTATTTCTCTTAATCTCCTCGTTTCCGAAGTAATTAGTCTTAGACCCAGTAGCAATTACTAAATAGTCATAAAAAATGGTACCAATATCAGAAACTACTTTTTTATTTTGGGTATCAATACGCTCTACATTTGCTAAGCGGAAGAACACCTCGTTTTGAGATTGAACTACCTTACGAATCGGGTATGCAATAGACCCAGATTCTAATCCACCTGTTGCAACTTGATATAATAATGGTTGAAACGTATGGTAATTGTGCTTATCAAGTAAGACTACTTGAAAGTTTTGATTTTTTAATTTTTTAGCAAGAGACAGTCCTCCGAAACCTCCACCAATAATAACTACTCGTGGTAAACTGGAAGTTGGAATATTCATCATAATCATTCGATTTTTACAAGTTGCAAATTTACGATTAATTATTGTCTTCGTAAAACCTTTTTAAAAACCTTTTTCCCCATAGAACCCCGCATATTTATTGACATTACAATCTTTTATAGGTTTTTTTATATAATCAACAAACCTAGGTCTTTCAATTACATTTCTCCACTTAAAAATCAAAAAAAAATACATAAAAATCAATTCTAAGAAGAAAACGCCCTGAAATTTTAACAATACCTACAAACATCTTGAAAAATCAGTTCCATAAAAAAAGGCTTAAGAAAATTTCTTAAGCCTTATATACTTTCTTATTTAGTATAATTTCTTCTAATCTTATGAATAATAGTTTCTAAACCATTAAGTTTCAATTCATAAACTAAAGCTAACTGCTCACCGAGCTTTCCTTTAGGAAAACCTTTATTATGGTACCACACCACATAATGCTCGGGTAAGTCAATTAAATACACCCCTTGAAACTTACCAAATGGCATTCTTGCATGTGCTAATTCTACTAAATACTCCTGGTTATTTATCATTAATCTAAATAATTACTGTACTACTTTTACTGTAAAATCATCATTATATTGTAATAAGTAAACTCCCTTATTGGTTAAACCACCATTAGAAGTTGGTACATAGTCAAATTTATTTTCTAATTCTTGAGAACTTAACTGTAGGGTTTGTGAAAAACCTTGCTTTTGAAACAACCTCAAAATAACATCTAAAGTCACATCATAACCTCTTACTGCAAAGCGATTAGGAGCAATCTTAAATTGATCTTTATATGCTTGGTAAAAATCAGCTTCATCCATTGAATTATCCGTATCCTTAGTTACCGAAGCGTATATATATTTTAAATCTACTAAAGATTGTACGGTAATTTCACTATACTCAAATATATCAGATTTATCAAAACTAGCTAATTGAATATCATAACTATCCACTAATTTACTCAATGTTTTAGTTAATACAGAAGCCGACTCAATACTTGCAGAATCCAAAATAAAAATATTTTTAACTCCTAAAGATAAACTCTTATCTACATTAGCTAAGTCTGTTGTACTAATTGTTCGTACCGAAGGATAGTTTTCTCTCATAAATTTCTTTGTAGAGACTCTTCTATCATCCACTATCACAGTAACTTTAGTATCCTTTTGCTTTAAAAAATAATTTAGTAAAGTAGATTTTAAAACATCACTATAAGGCATAGTTTGTATTACTCTAGCAGAACCCACAGCTTTTTCATTTGATAAAGGAGAAACCAAGACAACTTTACTATTAGGTAAGTTCTTAGCTGCATTTTCCACGTTGGACTGAAAGAACGGCCCTATAATAGCATCAGTATCTCTAAAATTATTAGAAGAAAATATTTCTATAACACCTGAAGAGTTCTTACCTTCATTAGAATCAAATACATCTACTTGAACATCAAGTCCCATAGATCTTGCTTTACTAACTGCTAATTTAGCACCGGAGTAAAAGTCAAGGGTCATATTTAAAAAATTATCACTCTTAAGCTTTGCTTCTACGTCTTCTCCAACCCCATTAACATTAAATGGCAACAATAGAGCTACTTTCTTTGAAGTATTTAAATCTAGTGAATTCTCTAATTTTAAAGGAGTATCTATTGTCTGCGTAAAATCTTGTTCTACAACAACTTGTTCAAAATCTTGCGGATTATCAACCTTAATTTTAATAATCATATTACTTTGAAGACCCTGCTTTTGAATCTCTGGATTCCATAAAAGTAAATCACCAACACTCACATTATAATTGCGAGCCAAACTATACAAGGTCTGTTTAGGTTCCACTCTTATGGATACAAAATCAGGCGTTTGCTTGTTTTGATCTACTTTCTTATCTTCTTTTGAAATAGTTGTAGCACCAAAGGAAGGCACTTTTATTTGCTGACCAGTTTTTAATCCTTGTTGTAACTCAGGATTTAATTCCACTAATCTTTGAATAGATGTTTGGTAAAGCACAGCTAGTCCATATAAAGTAGATTGAGGCTCTACCTTTATATATTTATAGTATATATTATTAATGTCTACAATAGTATCTACAGAAGAGGCGGTTAAACTAGTTGGGTATTTAGCAGATCCTTCTTGAGGATTTTGTTGATCTTGCCCAATTATTATAACAGAACCAGTTTGCAAACCAGTTAATTTTAATTCCGGATTCCAAAATAACAGATTTTCAATACTTACATTATGAGCCTTACTAATACTATATAAAGTTTCTTTAGGCTGAACTACATAGTTTTTTTGCTTAGTACTAGGAGCAGTAGAGTCTGAACTACTTTGTTTTGTAGAAGATTCGTATTTCTGTGGAATCAATAGCAGCTGTCCTGGTCTTATTCCACTTTTTGCCTCAGGGTTATATTTAAACAACTCTGTAACGGTAATATTATAATCTCTAGCAATCTTACTAATTGTTTCACCTTTACTAACTGTATAGGTAGAAAAGGTTTCTCTCTGCTGAGCACTAACTCCACTAGCAGTAATAATAAATGCGGATAAAATAGCAATAAAATTCTTTCTCATTGTGCAAATCTATTCAATAAAATAATAAGTCGCTACAACAAAGTTACAGCGACTTACTTATTTGGTTAAATTATTCCCATTCAATTGTTGCAGGCGGCTTAGAACTAATGTCATACACTACTCTATTTACCCCTCTCACATTATTGATGATTTTATTGGAAATTTCCATTAAGAATTCATACGGAAGGTGAACCCAGTCTGCAGTCATACCATCGGTAGAAGCAACAGCTCTTAAAGCTACAACTTTCTCATACGTTCTTTCATCTCCCATAACTCCTACACTATTTACAGGCAATAAGATTGCTCCTGCTTGCCATACAGAGTTATATAGATTATGTTCTTTTAATCCTTCTACAAAAATAGCATCTACCTCTTGAAGTAATCTTACTTTTTCTTGAGTAATATCTCCTAAGATACGAATTGCTAATCCTGGCCCTGGGAAAGGGTGTCTTCCTAATAATTCCGGATCAATACCTAAAGAAGCACCTACTCTACGAACCTCATCTTTAAATAACATTCTTAAAGGCTCAACAATTTTCAATTTCATAAAGTCAGGTAAACCACCTACGTTATGATGAGATTTAATTGTTGCTGAGGGTCCTTTAACTGAAATAGATTCGATTACATCAGGATAGATAGTACCTTGACCTAAGAAAGTAGCATCTTTAATTAATTTTGCCTCGTCGTCAAATACTTCGATAAATACTCTACCAATTGCTTTTCTTTTAGCTTCTGGCTCTTCTAAACCAGCTAAAGCTTCCATAAAACGATCTGTAGCATCTACTCCTTTTACGTTTAATCCCATTCCGTTGTAATTTTTAAGTACATTTTGGAATTCATTTTTACGTAAAAGCCCATTGTTTACAAAAATACAGTGCAAGTTTTCTCCAATAGCTTTGTGCAATAATACAGCAGCTACAGTAGAGTCTACTCCTCCAGATAAAGCTAGAACTACTTTTTCCTCACCAATAGTTTGCTTTAAATTGGCTACCGTTTCTTCTACGAAAGCACTTGGTGTGAAGCTTTGCTCTACATTAGCAATATCAACAAGGAAGTTCTTTAGGATTGTCGCTCCATCTGTAGAGTGGAAAACCTCTGGATGGAATTGAATTCCATAAGTAGTCTCTCCTTGAATTTTATAAGCAGCATTTTTCACATCTTTAGTGCTAGCTAATAAAACACCATTCTCAGGTAAAGTTTCGATTGTATCACTGTGACTCATCCATACTTGGCTAGAAGCAGGAACATCCTTAAATAAAGGTTCCGATTCTTCCATAAAAGTAAGATTTGCACGCCCATACTCTCTTGTTTTTGAAGGGGCTACATTTCCTTGATTAAAGTGTGCTAAATATTGTGCTCCATAACAAACTCCCAATAAAGGCATTTTTCCTTTAATATTTGTCAAGTCTGGATGTAAAGCTTGTTCGGAACGAACAGAATAAGGACTACCGGACAAAATAACAGCAGAATACTCTGTCATGTCTGTTGGTATTTCATTGTAAGGTAAGATTTCGCAAAAAATATTCATTTCACGAACTCTTCTCGCAATCAACTGTGTGTATTGCGATCCAAAATCTAATATAAGTACATTGTGTTGCATGCGCAAAAATAGCTAATTCCTTACTTTCAGCAAAAAATCTTCTCAATTATTTTTAAGGAATTTAATCCATTTCATTTAACCCAAAAAAACACCTTCAAACTTACATAATACTTGATAATAGTACTAAATATATGGTTAAACGAGAAAATTTCATTTCATTTTATTTTTTTAGAGACTTGTTTATATATATTTGCTACTCTTACAACAGAATTATTAATATTTTAAAACAAAAATCACCTTAGATATATGGAATTTGGAATATACGAAACTCTTATGTTTGCTTGCTTGGTACTATTTTTAGGCCGAGTAATTGTTCAAAGAATTAATTTTTTCAAAAAGTACAACATCCCCGAACCTGTAGTGGGTGGGTTCCTAATTGCACTACTTTGTTGGGGGGCATATTCATTTTTAGGAAAAGAATTTATTTTCCATGCAGGGCTGCAACAAGGAATGATGTTAATATTCTTTTCTTCGATTGGCCTTAACGCAGACTTTGCTCAACTTATTAAAGGAGGCAAATCCCTTGTCTTCTTTTTAGTTATTGCTGCTGTTTTCATTGTTTGTCAAGACGTATTAGGAGTAACAATGGCTAAAATCATGGACTTAGATCCACGTTTTGGACTTATTGCAGGTTCAATTACATTAACCGGAGGCCATGGTACGGCTGGGGCTTGGGCAGATGACTTTGCGCAAAGTGGTAACCCACTACCAGGCGCTAAAGAAATTGGAATGGCCTGTGCTACTTTCGGTTTAATTTTTGGTGGTACCATTGGAGGGCCTTTAGCTTACCGCTTACTAAAAATGAAGAACTACGCTCCTTTAGATTCTAAAGCAAATAAAACTGCAGAGTTAAATCCAGAGTTCTCTAGCTTAAATGACCCTGCTGACTTTGAAGAAAAACCTAACCTAATTAATTACCAAAATGTACTTGGTTCTATAACAATGGTTGCAGTTTGTTTAGTGGTTGGTAATATTCTTGCTACTTGGAATGCACAATACAGTTTTAAACTTCCAGCTTTTGTTTGGTGTTTATTCATTGGAGTTTTAATACGCAATGGAGCCACTCATCTATTTAAAACTAAAATTGTAGATGAACCAACAGAACTTTTAGGAAACATTGGATTATCCATTTTCTTAGCTTGTGCTTTAATGAGTCTAAAATTATGGTTGATTATTGATCTAGCTTTACCTGTGTTGTTTGTTCTATTACTGCAAGTTGTATTAATGATCATCTTCGCTGCCAACATTACCTACCGTTTTATGGGTAAAGACTACGATGCAGTAGTTCTAGCAGCAGGACATTGTGGTTTTGGCTTAGGTGCAACCTCAACAGCTGTAGCTAACATACAAGCAGTAACAAACCGCTTTGGACCATCTAAAAAAGCTTTTTTAGTTATTCCAATGGTTGGTGCCTTTTTTATAGATATTTTAAACGCACTTATTTTAAACTTGTTTATCACCTTTATATAGAGTTAACTAAGTTTCCTTATAAAAATGGGGGTCTTTACTTTAAAGTAAAGACCCCCATTTTTATGCTATATCCTAAAGATGCAATTTAATACAGAGCGTAGTCCAAAGCTATATAGTTCATATTCAAACAGGCGTTATATCTCAGGTTAAATATTGAGCTTCTACCCCCATAATACGAGGAATTTAACCATTTACATAAACGTTTCATCCAATTGTATCAAACAGCCTTAAGCTAGCTTGGCATTAAAGTAGATCCAAATAGATAATGAGCTATTTTGACTACCTTGTTTATAAATAACTTCAACTCAGCTTCACTTTGATATAATATATAACATATAAAATCATACATCAAGAGTAAAAAAAGCCCTTCAAAAAGTCAGACTATTATAAATCAATGTTTTAACGTTAAAATTCAGATACAAACTATAGTAATTCTACCCTACTATCCTTTCTTTTATAGATGAATACATTATATATCTTCTGTAACTTGACTTTATATTCTATTCACTTGATAAAAATAATACAAATTATATCAAATAGAAATTTAAAAGAAATACACTTCATACACAAGCCCCTCAATAACCAATAAATTAAAATAAAAACTAAGCACATACTATAGCAGTAAGGTATAAAATTTGTGTTTTACTTTATTAATAAAACCTTGCAAATATGTCAAAAAAAGGGGCTATCTCATAAAGGTTACCTAGCTGTCATTCAGGAGTAAATTATTAGGTATAATTTATATTTCAGATTAAATAATTAAATTATACTAAGTAAAGCACGATATTTATTAAGTAAAAAAGGGGCTGTCTTCAATTGTAAGACAACCCCCTTTTTTAAAAATGTGTTTAAAATTAGCGTACTAACTTTTTATATTTTAAACGCGTTGGAGCTGCATCTCCTAAACGCTTAATACGATTCTCTTCATATTCAGAGAAAGATCCTTCAAAAGTATATACTTGAGACTCTCCTTCAAAAGCTAAAATATGCGTACAAATACGGTCTAAGAACCATCGGTCGTGGGAAATTACTACAGCACATCCTGCGAAGTTCTCAAGACCTTCCTCTAATGCACGTAATGTATTTACATCCAAATCGTTTGTAGGCTCATCCAGTAAAAGTACGTTCCCTTCTTCTTTTAGGGTCATTGCTAAGTGTAATCTGTTTCTTTCTCCTCCAGATAAAGTAGATACTTTTTTGTTTTGTTCTGAACCAGCGAAGTTAAAACGGCTTAAATAAGCGCGTGAATTAACCTGACGTCCACCCATTTGAATTAATTCCTGACCATCTGCGAAGTTTTCCCAAATAGATTTCTCAGGATCAATATTAGAGTGAGTTTGATCAACATAAGCAATCTTTACTGTTTCACCAATATCAAAACTTCCTTGATCTGGCTCTTGCTCTCCCATTATCATACGGAAAATAGTAGATTTCCCAGCACCGTTTGGTCCGATAATCCCAACAATACCAGCTTGAGGTAAAGTAAAGTTTAAGTCCTCATATAACAACTTATCTCCGAAAGCTTTACTTACTCCCTTAGCCTGGATTACATTTGTACCTAAACGAGGACCATTTGGGATATAAATCTCTAATTTCTCCTCTAATTGCTTTTGGTCTTCATTTAAAAGCTTATCATAGTTTTGTAACCTAGCTTTTTGTTTGGTCTGTCTACCCTTAGCACCTTGACGAACCCAATCTAATTCTCTTTCTAAGTTCTTACGTCTTTTAGAAGCAACTTTTTCCTCTTGTTCTAAACGCTTACTTTTTTGATCTAACCAAGAAGAGTAATTTCCTTTCCATGGAATACCTTCACCTCTATCTAGCTCCAAAATCCATCCTGCTACATTGTCTAAGAAATAACGGTCGTGGGTTACGGCAATAACAGTTCCTTTATACTGTTGTAAATGTTGCTCTAACCAATGTACAGATTCAGCATCTAAGTGGTTGGTAGGCTCATCCAGTAATAACACATCTGGGTTTTGTAAAAGTAATCTACATAAAGCAACACGGCGGCGCTCCCCTCCGGATAAAACACTAATTGGTGTATCAGGCTCGGGAGTACGTAAAGCATCCATAGCGATTTCCAACTTAGTGTCTAACTCCCATCCTCCAGCTGCATCAATCTTATCTTGCAACTCTGCTTGACGGTCCATTAGCTTTTGCATCTTATCTGCATCTTCATAAACCTCAGGTAAGCCAAACATATCATTAATTTGATTGAACTCATCTAAAATAGCAACTACCTCAGCAGCTCCTTCTTTAACGATTTCAATTACTGTTTTGCTCTCATCTAATTGTGGCTCTTGTTCTAAGTATCCTACTGTATATCCTGGAGCAAAAACAACATCTCCTTGGTAGTTCTTATCCACACCTGCTATAATCTTTAAAAGAGAAGACTTTCCTGAACCGTTAAGTCCCAGAATTCCAATCTTAGCTCCATAGAAAAAGCTTAAATAAATATCCTTTAAAACTGTTTTATTTGTCGATGAGTAGGTTTTACTCACTTTTGACATCGAAAAAATAACTTTTTTATCGTCTGACATAAAGTATAATAAATTGAATTAAAAAATTAAATATGCAATAAGAAAAAAACCTTAATGTAGTCTATTCTACTCACATATGCCAAAAGTACGCTTTATTAACCAATTTAGAAACTGTTTTTTCACAAGGAAGCGGCTAGGGTTAATTTAAACACACTTTATCGTTAATAAATTAATAAATTACGTAAATCCACATGAAATTCATATTTTTTTCTAGGCTATTAAATATAAAAATTGTATTTTTAAAAGGAAATTATAAAATAAATATTCTATGAAAAATTATTCTTTAGTACAAGAGAATGATTTTTGTGAGGATAATCATAAAAATCATTTTTACGATCCCTCAATCGATGCTTATGTTTGTCAAATGTGCGATAGCATATCTCCAGCAAACCACCTAAACAATACCACAGAGGATGAGTATCAAAACTGTATAGGGATTTAATTAGTTTAAAATTTGTGAAGATTGTATTGTAAAATATATTTTTACAAGTTTTACCTAATTAATCCTATTATACTACAAGTTTTGATAACAAAAGGTATGTATAGAAGCATAAGCAATTAAAAAAGGCAGCCCTATAGTTACTATAGTGCTGCCTTTTTTACTTTCAGCTATTTTTGAAGCTCATAGCTAAAGGTGTTAATTTTGTCAGTCAAAACAAAACATTACACTCTACCTTTTAAGGCATTAAATACCCATGCGATAGCCCAGAATCCAATTCCTACACAAACAAATCCCCATCCAGCTACATCATAATACTTCAATGCCCCTAAACCAATTAGTAGACCTCCCATTAAAATCATAATAAGAGTGGCGTATCCCAATATTTTATTTTTATCTAACTTATATCCCATAATTAATTATTTACTAAAAATCTTTACTAACATTTCTTTTAATAGATCTCCTTGAGTTGCGCTAAAAGAACCTACACCTTTACTCTTTAAGTCTACATCCTTTAAGCTAGCAATAACACCGCTAACTGCTTTCATAGAGTAGTGTTTTACTCCTTGTTGGTAGTCCTTTACCGCATAAGGATTAATTTTAAGCTGTTTTACAACATTTACTGAGCTTTTATCTGCTAATCCATGATATAGTAAAAGTTTACTAAAATAACCATATACTAAAGCAACGGTTACCACTATAGGGTTGTTTTTAGGATTTTGAGCAAAGTACTCTACAATTTTAAAAGCGCGAAAACGGTCTTGCTCTACTATAGCTTTGATTAATTCAAAATTATTATAATCCTTACTTATTCCAATATTTTGCTCAACTACCAAAGGAGTGATAGCACTTTGAGCAGGAATAACTAACATAAGCTTATCTAACTCATTGCTGATCTTAGACAAGTCGGTACCTAAAAATTCCACCAACATAGCATTTGCTTTAGGCTCTATAGTATACCCCTTTGCTGATATCTGTTTATTTAGCCAAGGTTCAATTTGATATTCTTTGAGTTTTTTACTTTCGTAAATCACTCCAGCTTTTTCAATAGCTTTATACACCTTTTTGCGTTTATCTATTACCTTATACTTATAGCATAAAACCAAAACTGTAGAGGGTTGTACTTGGTTTGCATAAGCTTCTAATTGATCAAAGCTACGGGCTAAGTCTTGGGCTTCTTTGACAATGATAACCTGTTTATCGGCCATTAAAGGGAAGCGCTTAGCATTTGAAATAATATCTTGTATACTAACATCTCTACCATAAAGAACCATTTGATTGAACCCTTGTTCCTCTTCAGAGAGTACATTATTTTGAATGAAATCACTTATTTTATCTATATAATAAGGCTCCTCTCCCATTAATAAATAAATAGGTGCTGCATTATTATTCTTTATATTTTTTATTATCTGTTTGATTTGCTCCAAAATAAAACCTTTGTTTTTTAATTGCCTTGTTCACAAAGAAAAAATATCTTTGCTTTATGCAAAAGTTAAATTATCCCGTATTTGAATTTCGTTTCAAAAATAGTGAAAATAAGCTATCTATTTTTGATGTGATTCGTAAAAAGTTTGTTTTACTTACCCCTGAGGAATGGGTTAGACAACATGTTGTTCATGAATTACTCTATATTAAAAACTATCCCATATCCTTAATTAGCGTAGAGAGAGTAGTTAAGATCAATACGATGAACAAACGATACGACGTGGTAGTTTTCCAACCAAATGGTCAAATTGAGATTTTAATAGAGTGTAAAGCTCCCTCCATTAAGATTACTCAAGAGACCTTTGATCAAATTGCTCGATATAACTTTGAACTTAGATCTAAGTACTTGTATGTAACCAATGGACTTAATCACTATTTCTGCCAAATGGATTACTCCAATAATCAATATATCTTTTTAAGAGACTACCCTATCTACACACCATTTATCCAATAATACAATTATGAAAAAAATAGCCGTTGCCATTTTAAATTACAATGGAGAAGCTTTATTAAAACAATTTTTACCCTCTGTTGTAAAATATTCCCCACAGGCTACGATCTATGTGATTGACAATAAATCCACAGATAACTCTATAAAGGTTTTACAGCAAGAGTTCCCAGAGGTAAAAATAATCCAAAACCAGGATAATTATGGTTATGCAGGAGGATATAATATAGGACTAAAGCAAATCGAAGAACCTTACTTAGCACTGGTCAACTCAGATATAGAAGTTACACCCAATTGGCTTGATTCTATTTTAGAACTTTGGGAAAATAGCCCCAATACAGCCATTATACAACCTAAGATTTTAGACTATAAAAATCCGGAGTACTTTGAATATGCTGGCGCAGGTGGTGGCTTTATAGATAAGTATGGCTTTCCCTTCACTAGAGGTAGAATTTTTGACACCATTGAGAAAGATATGGGCCAGTACAATGATATAACAGATATCTTTTGGGCAAGTGGAGCTTGCTTTTTTATTAAGACAAGTGTTTTTTGGGAACTAAATGGTTTTGATACGGACTTTTTTGCACATCAAGAGGAAATTGATTTATGCTGGAGAGCACATCATTTGGGGTATAAAACCCAATATTGTGGATTATCTACAGTTTATCACTTAGGTGGGGCAACCTTAGGATATCAAAATCCTCAAAAGACTTATTTAAATTTTAGAAATTCTTTATTGATGATGTATAAAAATCTTCCAAACAGCTCTAAATTTTTCACGATATTTTGCCGCCTATCTTTAGATGGCATAGCAGGAATTAGGCTCTTAACCCAAGGAAAACCTAAGCATTGCTGGGCTATAATACGCTCTCATTTTGCATTTTACAAAAGAATACCAAACTTTAACAACAAGGTAGTACAAGAGCCGATTTCTAATTATCATCACTGTAATTCCATTGTATATAGATACTTTGTGCAAGGCAAAAAATATTATAATAACATTTAACAATAAATATGTGTAAAAAATTATTACAATTGCACGCTATTTGATATATTTGATTCGAAATTCAATCATTATAATTATGAAAAAAGTAGTTTTAGGATTATCTGTGCTTGCCTTAGCACTTACTTCATGTGGAACTAAACAAAAAATTGCTGATTTAGAATCTAAAAATCAGGAAATACAAGATTTATTAAATACTTGTACTATTAAATTAAACTCTACTTTAGCAGAGAAACAAGCTTTAGCTAGTCAAGTAGACTATTTAAAACAAAATACCTCTGATTTAATTAGCAATGTTGGTAATCTAACGATGTTATCTTCTAAAGGTGCAGAAAACCTAGAAAAATCATTAGAAAGCTTAAAAGAGAAAGATTTAAAAATCTCTCGTTTACAAGATGCAATAACTAAAAAAGACTCAGTTACTTTAGCTTTAGTAAAAAGTTTGAAAAAAGAAGTTGGTTTCGACGACCCAGATATTCAAATAAATGTTGAAAAAGGAGTAGTATATATTTCTATTGCAGACAAATTATTATTCAAAACTGCTGGTTATGAAGTTAGTGACAATGCTAAGAGAGTTTTAGCTAAGGTTGCTAAAGTTGCACAAAGCAAACCTGACTTTGAAGTTATGGTAGAAGGACATACAGATAATGTATCTATTAAAAATGCTATGATGAGAAACAACTGGGATTTAAGTGTTAAACGTGCTTCTTCTATTGTTTCTGTTTTACAAAACGAATATGGTATTGCACCAGAGCGTTTAGTAGCTGCAGGACGTGGAGAATACCAACCACTTGTTCCTAATGATACAGCTCAAGATAGAGCAATCAACAGAAGAACTCGTATCGTATTATTACCAAAAATCGATCAGTTCTATGACATGATTGAAAAAGAAATGAAAGACTTAGCTAAACAATAGTTTTCGCTTATGCTTTAAAAATTGAAAAACCAGACTCATTTTAAGTCTGGTTTTTTCGTTATAGAAACTCTAAAATGCAACAGAAATACTTCTATTTATCTGATTTTTTTTGTAAATTAGAGAGAAAAACTATGAAAAACATTGACGCAGATTTCAACCATTTTGACCTAATAGGAGATATTCATGGACATAGCAATGATTTAAAACAATTACTAGAGCAATTAGGATACAGCAATACTAATGGCTATTACCAACACCCCACAAGAAAAGTACTTTTTTTAGGTGACTACATTGATAGAGGGATTAACGTAGTAGAAGTTTTACATATTGTAAAATCCATGGTGGATAACCATCAAGCTATTGCTTTAATGGGAAACCATGAATATAATGCTATATGCTATAATACAAAAGATAAGCAAGGCCATTATTTAAGGGAGCAAAATAAGAAGAACTTTAACCAGCATGCCGTTACCATGGCAGCATTTATGAAAGACCCTAAGAGCTACAAAATGTATATTGATTGGTTTACCACCCTACCATTATTCTATGAAAATAAGAATTTCAGAGCTGTACACGCTTGTTGGGACCCTGAGAGTATTGAATACTTAAGAAAATATACCAAAGATGGCGTACTTCCCTTAAAGTACTACCCTACCGTTGAGCAAAAAAACTCCCGTTTACATCAATGTCTAGAAATCACTTTAAAAGGCATGGAATTACCCCTACCTCAAGGACAGGTCTTCTATGATAAAGATCGTGCTATTCGAAATGACTTTAGGATTTCTTGGTGGATTTCACCTACTAACACTACCTACCAAGGTATTAATGCCATGAAGGAATACAAACTACCAGATACTCCATTAGATATTAAGCATATTCCTTTTTATAGTAGTAAAGAAAAACCAGTATTCTTTGGTCATTATTGGATGAAAGCTACAAAGGGAGAGAATCCTAAACTATTAAGTCCTAATGCGGCTTGTTTGGACTTTAGCGTGGCCAATGATGGACTTTTAGTTTGTTATCGTTATCAAGGAGAAAATATATTAGAAAATGATCGTTTATACTATAACCTAGAGAAGAAAATACATATTTGATAAGATAAAAAACAAAACTAGAAATTAAGTTCTCTATATTTATTATCATAATTGCAGTAAATAGGTAAAAAACAACATTATACTCGAGTATTTTTTTAAAACATTAAAAATTATCAACTAAAAATAACCATATACACTATATTTCCTATAAACACATTAACATATTTTAAATTTAACATATTTTAACTATATTGTAAAAGACAAACACAACGAAAATATAGAGTAATTATGATAAAATTTAAATCAAATCTTTCCTATTATATTAATCTAATAGAAAAACAAGAGTCAAACAATATAATACTATCTCAAATATTAAGCTATTTAAGTAGCGAGCATATTACCTTTTTGGGGTTCTACGCACTTTTGGAAAACAATAATATTTATCATTTAAAAAGTATAAAAAGAGATTTATTACATGCTTATTGCTCCTTAAAAAAATCAATTCAATCCGAGCAAAAGTATATTAACTGGGATCACTTACAAGACTTACGCATTATTAAGAATCTATGGCAAATTGAGGCTTTAGAACTATTAGAATACAAAAAACAGGATGTAGAAGAGATTTTGAACTTACAAAACGGCTATTTTTCTTCTCAAGACAAGAAAGAATCTATGAAGTGCAAACAAAACTTAGACGATCTAAAAGATTTACTTGGCTTTAACACTAAACCTTATGCTAGTGCATAATAAATACAATACCCTAGAAATATTACTATATTTCAATTAAATCAATCCTATAAGAAAACTAGTTTACAAGTATTCTTATAGGATTAATCTTTTATAGCCTCCACTAAACTCTAGTCATGCAATAACAAAATAAGTGGTCTACTTTTACCAAACTCTTCATAGATATCCAAACTAATAAATATCTATAATCGTTTCTTCTAGCTTACTGTTTTTAAAAATTCAGTTCCTCTTAAATGGGAACTTCTAAATATTGCTTTACGATGTTCCAGTATCTACGTTTTCATTTACACTTTCATAGAGAACAAAGGCGTTGAACTACTTCCCCCAAATTATAGAGATAGCTAGGTTAGATTTAAATTAGTTTTATTACTAATACCTTCGGCAAAAAACACTTTTGTTATTTAGTTTAGTTTCTAAAGATGAACTAAATACAATATGTAGTAATATTTTTGATAAATGGAATATCTCGCTACTAAAATTTGTGGGTAGAAAAAGCCTAGGTATGGATCTTGTATACCCCCCCAAAAAAAAAACAGCAGCATACCTAAGCATACTACTGTTTTTATGTTATTCGCAAATCTACGTTAAAAAAGTAACTCTGCTACTTTTGAGTAAACTCAATCACCGCATTATATTCTCCTTTAGGTAAAGGAGTATACATACTACCTGAGCCCAAACTAAAACTAATTTTAGTATTCTCAATAGCTACATCTGTTGTACCTACATTTATGGTATTACCGTTGGTATCTAGAATAGAGATACTAAAGACCGAAGAAATTTTGGATCTAAGATTGGTAGGGATAAGAACAAATGTTTCAGCATTATTCTCCTCTATACTTATAAAATCCTTATACACATAAATGCGTGCTTGTTCTACCTTATTACCTGTAGAGGTAGCTTCTAAGCTTATATTATAGCCAATGTAATTTCTAATGCTATTGTGAATCTCATCACCTGCATTTTGAAAAAAGTGTAAAATATTATGACCTATGTCAATGATGTGAGAGACTCTATCTCCGTTTTCATCGATCATACTTCTATAGAGAACTTCATTCTGCTCCCCTGGAAACTCCCCAAAATACACATTACCAGCATCTCTGTTACCGCTATTATCATCACCAATTATATTCAGAACTTCATTCCTTACATTAGTATTATTCTCTAAACTAGCTAATAAGTCATTTGTAAAGTCAACGAAATATTCTTTGCCACCTTCGGCGGTGTATTTATAAATGACTTTCCCTTTCTCTGGGGCAGGCTCCTGGGTATAAACTGAGTAGTCCCCCATTTGAGTTGCATTGACATCTTCTCTTCTAGTCATGGTAGTTTTTGTCTCTAAATCAGAAACAGCACTAGCTAGATCAATTAGAGTCTCTGTAGCTTTTCCTTGAGCATCAATTTCTACATTGTAAAAATTTCCCTCATTGGCTTTATAGATTACATAGTTCTTAATAGCAGAATTACCGTTTTCACCACTACCACCACCATCTGGTAAATTATCAAGAATCTCCTTTAAACTCTGACTATCGACTATTCTAGTCCAACTACTCCCAGTCCAATAGTAGTATCCTCTAGTTAAATCCTTGCTAGTATTTATACTAGTATTAAATACTAGAAGACCTATATTATTTGGATCTGAAGGGTTTCCGTTAATTGGCGAAAAAACATTAATATCACTTAGTGCTACGCTAGGTAAAATAACTCCCCTATCACCACCTTCACTATAAACGTGAAGCATGGCAGAATTAGAAGGTTTCTTTAAACCTATCCCTACTTGGGCGTGTCCTAAAAAGGACACCCCTAGTAAGGCAGAACAAATTATTAAATATTTCTTCATATTATTTTTTATTAGTTATTCTACTAATTTATATTTATTTAGCAATGTACTCATAAATAAGTTGGTAATTACCAGCTGGTAAATTAAGGTACATTATTCCTTGACCAAAGTCAAAGTTGAATGTTTTAGGTCCTACTTGCGCATCAGTAAAAGTACTTACTAATACCGATCCGTTTGGATCTAAAACTTGAATGGACAATAAGCGTCCAATTTCTATAGTAGAATCAATTACAAATTCTGTTTCTCCTGTAGAAGTTTTCACCTCTTTTTTAGGCTGTATAGTCACCGGAACAGACAATGTACTAGGTTTATCATCAGCTACACTTACTGTTTGCGTACCTCTATATACAGGCTTATTGTTTACAAAAGTATTTGTAAGCTTATCGCTATCGGTTACAATATCCAATCTAGTTACTTTCTTAATTGTATTTTGAACCTCTGTATTATTAGTGATCTCATTGATAATATTCTGTGAGATATCTATTGGAGTACGATTTCCATCTTTATCCACACTAAAAAGAATATCTTTTGCAGTAGTATCCTTTGGATCTATTTTTCCAAAATAAACATTGGATCCACCTTCTAAAAAGTTATTCACGATATTGGTAATATCTTCTTTAAGTTGTTCGTTATTATTGATAGTAGTGATTAAATCTTGGGTTAGATTGATATAATTTAACACTTCCCCATTTTCACCTTCTGTTACATATTCATAGAAAATCTCCCCTTTTTTAACCTTTGCTACATCTGGAGCTGTAGTTTTGGCAGCAAAACTAGGTGCTATACCATCTGCAGTAACTTCTCCTGTTTTTAACGATGTCTTAAACTCCATTTCGTTAAAATAGGTAGTAGTAGTGGTTTTATCTGGGTTTTTCGATACAAAATAATACTTCCCATCTCCATCCTTATGTAAAGTAACATTTCCTTCTATATTAATAAAAGTATTTTCTATAAACTCTTTATTATCAGTAAGATGCTCTATAAAAGTATCTCCAGCAATACTTGCAACATCAATATAGAATCCTAATGCTGGATCAATAGTTTCTATCGGAGCTGTTGGATTTTGAACTCTCCATTCCTTAATTACTTTTTCATTAAAATAGCGGTAACCTAATGTTACTTCTTTTGTACCGCCTATCCCATCATTAACGTTACCCTTCACTGGCAACATAAAGGTTTCTGTTTCGGTTCCTTTGATAATTTCTTCTAAAGTAATTTCTTTTAAGGTATAAGTAACTTTATTATCAGCATCTACACTTGGAACCAAATAACTAAACTTTCCTTTACCTGGATCATCTGTAGAAGGAGTAAAGGCAACTAAATAGCTAAGGTCAGTTCCTGATCCAGGAATTTTAGTAATTTTCTCAATCTCTTCGTAGATTTCTTTTCTTAAATTCTCTATAATGGTATTTAATCTACTCTCAGAAGTAATCAATTCCCATTGTGCAGTACTAGCACCAGACCAATAGTAAAATCCACTTGGAATTTCTTGAGTATCTAAGTTATTATAGATTAACATAGACTCCGTGTTACTACCCCCATTTAAGCCAAAAGTTTTTAAATCTTTTAAAGCCATACGTGGAATCAACACCCCTTTATCATCTGATTTTATCTCTAAAACAGCAGAGTCGTTCACTTTCTTTGCTCCTATCCCCACTCCTGGTTTACTTTGAGCATATGTTGTATGCAATACTCCAAAACTAAGTGCAAGAGTCATTGCGGCAATAATATTTTTCTTCATGATTTTTTTTGTTTTTGAATACTAATTAGACTTTTCGTGTTTTAAGGAGTTGTTGCTGTAAACTCAACAATAATCTCATAATTTCCAGGTTTCAATGGAAGTATGGTTTGACCATTTCCAAAAACAAAACTTAGTTTCCCTGCATCTAACTCTATATCTCTAGCTGTATTTAATACAACAGAACCATTTTGATTTAAAAGCTGTATACTCAGTACTTTGGTTGCATTCGCGCCTAAATCTACCGGAGCACTTAATACATTATTATAAGGAGTGTTAGCAGAAGCTGCTGTTACTGTTACCGTTTTCAAAAGACGGTATACCTCTGCCTTATTTAGACTTGTATTAATAGAAACTACTTGGGACTCCTCTAATTCTATTCTAGTTACTTTCTTAATAGTATTTTTAACCTCTGTATTATTGGTGATCTCATTGATAATATTCTGTGAGATATCTATTGGAGTACGATTTCCATCTTTATCCACACTAAAAAGAATATCTTTTGCAGTAGTATCTTTTGGATCTATTTTCCCATAGTAAACATTGGATCCACCTTCTAAAAAGTTATTTACGATATTGGTAATATCTTCTTTAAGTTCTTCGTTATTATTGATAGTAGTGATTAAATCTTGGGTTAGATTGATATAATTTAACTCTTTCCCATTTTCACCTTCTGTTACATATTCATAGAAAATCTCCCCTTTTTTAACCGTTGATTCATCTGGAGCTGTAGTTTTGGCAGCAAAACTAGGTGCTATACCATCTGCAGTAACTTCTCCTGTTTTTAACGATGTCTTAAACTCCATTTCGTTAAAATAGGTAGTAGTAGTGGTTTTATCTGGGTTTTTCGATACAAAATAATACTTCCCATCTCCATCCTTATGTAAAGTAACATTTCCTTCTATATTAATAAAAGTATTTTCTATAAACTCTTTATT
>NZ_JBTXLS010000009.1:0-78843 GCF_054871665.1 Myroides sp. LJL115
CCTTGAGCCTCTCTTTGAGTTTACTATAACTTTTAGAGTGAATGTAGAATGCCCACTTCCTATCTTTAGTTACATAAAAACTATATCCTAGGAATTTCTTTCCTCTGATGTAACCAGTAGTTGTCTTTTCTTTATTTACTTTAAGATAAAGTACTTCTTCTATGAACTTAGTGATACTTTCTTTCACGCGGTTACAAGCTCTTTTACTTTTACAGAAGATTAAACAATCGTCTGCATAGCGTATAAAGCGTAGTCCTCGTCTTTCGAGTTCCATGTCTAATTCATGTAACATAATGTTACTAAGTAAAGGACTTAAAGGACCTCCTTGAGGAACACCTAAAGTACTCTCTTCGAATTTTCCTTTTCCAAGTTCACCAGCATTTAAGTATTTATGGATTAAAGATATTACTCGGGGGTCTTTTACTCTTTTAGATAGAAGTTGGATTAACTTACTGTGATTAACCGTGTCAAAGAATTTCTCTAAATCTAAGTCTACCACATAGTGGTATCCCTTATCTAGGTGATTCTTCACTTCTTTTAAAGCGGTATGACATCCTCTTTTAGGTCTAAACCCATGACTGCTAGGATGGAACTCCTTTTCATAGATAGGAGATAGTATCTGAGCAATACTTTGCTGCACTACTCTATCTACCACAGTGGGTATTCCAAGTAGTCGCACTTTCCCTCCTTCTTTAGGTATTTCAACTCGGCGAACGGCTAAAGGGGAATACTTCCCGTCATTTATGGATTGGATTAATGACTCCTTGTTACTGCGGAGCCATTCTAGCAAGTTCTCCGTAGATAACTTGTCGATTCCATAGCTCCCTTTATTGGACTTTACCCTTTTATAGGCTAGGTTCATATTGTTGGAGCTAAGAATTTGAGTAAGGAGATTCTCGCTACTAAAATGTACTTCCATGAGGTTGTTTTCAGTTATCCCAATAAAAGTCTGCACTCCTTGGTAGCTTTCGGATTCCGTCCTATCCTTTCCAAGGTAGTTATCAATATATTTTGATATTTTCTGCATTCCTTCCTTCATTAGGTAACATTCATTTACTACTCATTTAAATTAAGTTCAGTCCTTCAGTATTTCGTAAGACTTCTTGGTATTGCCAAGCTTGTATCCATACCTACTATGACTTCTGCTGACTTCTTACAGCAATTGTTATCCATAGTTCTGTAAAAAAAAAAAACTTTCCTATGTCTGTAAGACCTCCCCAGGTAAGAACAGTAACTTTCCCCTCATATACCTGCTATATTTACCCTAAATATCTCCGTACAACTTTGGACTTCAGTTTGTTTAGCAACCTTATCCGATATTATTGAGCCTGATATAGTTTCTGTTCGTCAGGTCAAGGGTTTGCCTAGCGCTTCCTTCAGATTCCACCTTGCGATGGACACCCTTGCATTTGGCTAACACTTCCCGTTGTAAAGGCGTGTTCGGGACTTACACCCTAGAGTTACTACCCATGCTGGGCACACTAAAAAAAGGGGTTTGTTCCACGTGGAACAAACCCCTTCAGTTAAAATATATTATTTATTTTATCTTCCCATATGAATCAAAAGAATCGAAATATCCGTAGGAGTTACTCCACTAATTCTAGATGCTTGAGATATAGTAACAGGTCTAATATTTTTAAGTTTCTCACGAGACTCAAATGACAATGAAACTATTTTATCATAATCAAAATTCTCTGGAATCTTTACATCTTCTAAACGAGTAAGCTTATCCGCATTGTTTTTTTCCTTTTCAATATATCCGGAATACTTAACTTGAATCTCAGCTTGCTCTAAAATTTCTTGATCTAGATTGTTCTCTTCTATATATTGTTTAACCTTTTCGAACTTCAAAATATCTTCTAGCTCTATTTGAGGTCTTGAAAATACCTTAAACATTTTGTCTGGTTGAACCATTAAAGACGAACCTTTTTCTTCAAGAATTGGATTTGCTTCTTGAATTTTCACACTAGTCTCTTTAAAGAATTGTACGAAGTTTTCAGACTCTTTTAACTTGTGCTCCATTCTTCTTAAGCGAGCTTCGCTTGCAAGTCCCAATTCATAACTCTTAGGCGTTAACCTAAAGTCAGCATTATCTTGACGCAATAAGGTTCTATACTCAGCACGTGAAGTGAACATACGATAAGGTTCATCTGTCCCCTTTGTAATTAAATCATCAATAAGTACCCCTATATAAGCCTCATCTCTTCTAAGAATAAAAGGTTCTTTATCGTTGATCTTTAAGTGAGCATTCATACCAGCCATCAAACCTTGAGCAGCTGCTTCTTCATATCCCGTAGTTCCATTTATTTGCCCAGCAAAATACAATCCTTCTACAAGCTTCGTTTCTAAAGTATGTTTTAATTGAGTAGGTGGAAAATAATCATACTCAATAGCATAACCTGGTCTAAAAATCTTTGCATTTTCAAAACCTGCTACAGAACGAATGGCTTTAAATTGCACTTCTTCTGGTAAGGAAGTAGAGAAACCATTTACATAAATCTCACATGTATTCCAACCTTCTGGCTCTACAAATATTTGGTGTCTATCTTTATCGGCAAAACGATTAATTTTATCTTCAATCGACGGACAATAACGAGGTCCTATACTTTGAATTCTTCCTGTAAACATTGGAGAGCGATCAAATCCCTCCCTAAGTAAATCATGTACTTCAGGAGAAGTATAAGTCATATAACAATCTCTTTGATGCTTTAATGGACTAGTTACATCTAAATATGAAAACTTAGCTGGAACAGCATCCCCAGGTTGAACTTCCATTTTTGAATAATCTAAAGAACGACCATCTACTCTAGGAGGTGTTCCTGTCTTCATTCTACCTGAAATAAAACCAGATTGAATTAAGTCCTCCGTAATACCAAAGGCAGCTCCTTCTCCAGCTCTACCTCCCCCAAATTGTTTTTCACCAATGTGAATTAATCCATTTAGAAAAGTACCATTAGTAAGAATTACGGTTTTGGCCTTAATTTCAATTCCTAAATTTGTAACAACTCCTTTTACTTTATTGTCTTCAATCAAAATGGATTTCACCATATCTTGATAAAAATCCAAGTTAGGAGTTCCCTCTAACATTAATCTCCAAGTTTCAGAAAAGCGCATGCGATCTGATTGTACCCTTGGAGACCACATAGCAGGTCCTTTAGATTTATTCAGCATTTTAAACTGTATAGCTGTCTGATCGGACACAATCCCAGAATAACCTCCTAAAGCATCGATTTCTCTAACAATTTGACCTTTTGCGATCCCACCCATAGCAGGATTACAAGACATCTGTGCTATATTTTGTAAACTCATTGTAATAAGAAGAGTCTTTGATCCCATATTCGCAGCTGCCGCAGCAGCTTCCGAACCAGCATGACCAGCTCCTACAACTATTACATCATATGTATCTTGAAATATACTCATTGTTCCACGTGAAACATTAAAATTAAAAACTAAAAATATACTATTGTTCCACGTGGAACATAGCTATTTTCTCTTCCTCTTTACTACGCATTATTCTTTCTTCCTCTGCATCTTTATCTCCATACCCGCAATAATGTAAAATTCCGTGCGCCATCACCCTAAGTAATTCTTGCTCAAAATCTACCTCAAATTCCTTCGCGTTATCCATTACTCTTTCTACAGACAAAAAGATATCTCCAGAAATGGTATCTCCATCCGTATAGTCAAAACTAATTATATCCGTCAAAGTATCATGATTTAAATACTCTACATTTATTTTATGTAAATATTCGTCATCACAAAAAATATAACTGATATCTCCTTCTATAAAAGACTCAGAAGAAATAATTTTTGAAATCCACTCTCTATATTTATTTTCGTTAAACAATTGAAAATCAGACTCGTAGTTAAAAATTATCATATGAATTTTTATCTTAAAATTATAATATATGCAAAGGTACGATGAAAATTAAAAAGGAGAATAAAAAAGAGACTAAAAATGAATTCTTTAACATAATCATAAGTAAATCAGGCTACTAAATATATTTAGTTTTGCAGTCTTACGAATAAAGAAAATATCCTGGAATAGATTCAACAGAATACAAATTCCCCTCCAAGGAAACTGAATAAAAAAAATAGTTTCCTGAAAATTGCATATTTCGACACGAATAAAAAAAAAATATAAATATGCTACTCTCAAAGCCTTCAAAAAAATAAACTTTCTACTAGTAGACTTAAGGTAAAATTAGTCTTTTAAAAATGAATAAAAGAATTTTCACCAAAAAAATTAAGCTCTCCCCCTATTCTCTAGGCGCAGAAATTAAAACGCTTTTGATCTTTTTATTAATTAAAGTTTGAAACGATCCAACTGGTAAAATACTTACCAAAAAGAATCTAAACTTATATTTCTATTGCTTCTATTTTGCATAAAAAAGTTTTAGGGGAAAAAAAATTGAAATACGATAACTATACTTAAGGAATTGAAAATGCAATTTTATCAAAATGAAATAATTTTAATAGCACATTATGTTTGCAATAAACTAGAAGAAAAAATATAAGACCTCTATATTAGCCACATAATCTTTTCCAACTAATTATAGATTAAAATATTTTTCTACCCCCTTGTATTTTCTATAAAACACTCCAAGTATAAAAAAAAGTAAAATAACCAAACTACAGAGAGTTTAAAAAAATAACTAATCAAACGCACTAAATTTTCTACCCCCTTGTATTTTCTATAAAACACTCCAAGTATAAAAAAAAGTGAAATAACCAAACTACAGAGAGTTTAAAAAAATAACTAATCAAACGCACTGAATTTTTTGCAGCCTGTATTTTCTATAAAACACTCCAAAAATAAAAAAAAACAGAATAACCAAACTACAGAGAGTTTAAAAAAATAACTAATCAAACGCACTGAATTTTTTGCAGCCTGTATTTTCTATAAAACACTCCAAAAATAAAAAAAAACAGAATAACCAAACTACAGACAGTCTTAAAAAATAATTGATCAAACGCACTAAATTTTTTGCAGCCTGTATTTTCTATAAAACACTCCAAAAATAAAAAAAAACTAAATAGGACATTTATAGAAGCTACTTAAAAAAGATAAATAAGCGTTTATATTTTTCATTATAAAAAAAATTATGAAATAAAATCAAATAGGATAAATACAAGAACTACTTAATAGTAGCATTTAACTATTTGTTTTGATCCACAAAATTAAAACTGCGTACTACACCTTTGATATTTCTAATTTAAGTTTTTAAAATTAGAAATATCAAAGTCTCAAAATTCTATTCTCTATTGGATGGCAACAGATCTCGCCTTTATTGAAAAAAATCAAGCCCATTTGTTTGTCATATATAAAAAAAGTAAGCCCTGTAGCCAGATAACAAAATTATGAGCCTTCATTTTCGCTTTTAAAAAAAATACTAGAAAAGCTAAACGTATACTCTTGCATTTTTTTTAAAACAACAAGCCTTTATACTTGCGATATTTAAAATTACACCAAGTATATATCCAAATAACGAAACTGTAACGGGTATTTTTTTTTTTAAATAAAACCGCCATAATTTATACTTCTACATCATAAAAAATATAGAAGCTTTTTAAGGCCTTTTAAGGGCTTATTATTTTTTTTAGCGAAAAATATTTTTTTCACTTATTAACCTTATCAACATTACTAATAATAAATAATAAAAGATTTTTAAAAATAAAAAAAATGGTATGGTATATATAGCTTGTTAATATGTACAATAACTTTTTTTTCAAAATTTCTTTATATTAATTATTAAATCTTATCAACAGATTATCATTTTTTACTTTTTTGAATAACAGTCCTTTAGATAAGTTATTAACAGGCCTTATTTAGCTTATCAACAGGTGTTTTTTGATAATTTGTTACCCTATTTTTTGTGGATAAGTGTGTATAACAGTATGGATATCTCCACAACTCTTTTTTGTAAATAAATTTGGAAATGTCCTTGTATGTAGTGTATTGCAAAAATTTTGAATAAAACAAAAAATAGTTATTGTTTTGTTTCCATAGTTATTAACAAAATTGTTGATTTATTATAAGCTTGAAAACTAAGTATTTAGGAAATTGGACAAACATAGTTGTTGATAAGTGTTACAATGCTTTAAATCAGCTATATAGCATTAAAATTCAAAAATCAACTTTTAAATCATTTTAGATTAATAAAAGGCTTTATATGTAAAAAAATGAAAATAAAAACAACCCTTTTTTGGGACGATATTTACGAACATTTTAATACTAAGTTGGAATTTAAAAAGTGTTTTTTTTCTCTTTTATAGACTCTTTTTTACTTTTTATTTAAAACTATCGGAATTAAAGATTTTAGGATAATTTTCGAAATATTGTCCTTGTAATTATTTAGTATATTATCTTTGTAAAAATTTAAAAGATGGCTAATCAAGTTCGTGTGCGTTTTGCACCTAGTCCAACTGGACCTTTACATATAGGAGGAGTTAGGACTGCGTTGTTTAATTACCTATTTGCTAAGCAAAATAATGGAATTTTTTATGTAAGAATTGAAGATACTGACCAAAATAGATTTGTTCCTGGCGCAGAACAATATATTATGGAAGCTTTAAATTGGCTAGGTATTTCTCCTGACGAGACTATTGGGTTAAATGAAAAATTTGGTCCATATAGACAAAGTGAGCGTAAAGAATTATATGCTAAATATGCCAAAGAGTTAATTGAAAAAGGTTGGGCATATTATGCTTTTGATACCGCACAGGAGTTAGATGCTATGCGTAGCGAGAAAGAAAAAAATGGAGAGACCTTCATTTATAATCACACAGTTAGAGAAAATTTAAAAACTTCTCTAGTGTTAGACTCTCAAGAAGTTGCTAGTAGAATTGAGAAAGGTGAACCTTATGTAATCCGTTTCAAAACACCTGTAGGAGCAACTCTAGTTTTAAATGATTTAATTAGAGGTGAAGTGAAATTTGATACTAGCTTGTTGGATGACAAGGTTTTATATAAAAGTGATGGTATGCCTACTTACCATTTAGCTAATATTGTAGATGATCATTTAATGGAAACTTCTCACGTAATTCGTGGGGAAGAATGGTTACCTTCTTTACCTTTACACGAATTGCTTTATAAAGCCTTTGGTTGGGAAGCTCCAAAATTTGCTCATTTACCATTGATTTTAAAACCTGTTGGAAATGGGAAGCTATCTAAAAGAGATGGAGACAAATTAGGATTTCCTGTGTTCCCATTAGATTGGAAAGATCCAATTTCAGGGGAAGAATCTAGTGGATATAGAGAAAAAGGCTATTACCCAGAGGCAGTGGTAAACTTTTTAGCATTACTTGGTTGGAATGACGGAAGTGAGCAAGAAATTTTTTCACTAGAAGAATTAGTAGAGAAATTTGATTTATCTCGTGTACATAAAGCAGGAGCTAAATTCGATCCAGAGAAAAATAAATGGTTCAACCAACACTATTTAAAGTTACAATCGGATAAAGATCTAGCTCAAGAGTTTTTAAAAGTATTAGAAGATAAAGAGTTAAGTCCATCTATAGAATATATAGAAAAAGTAGTTTCCTTAATAAAAGAAAGAGCTACTTTTGTAAGTGACTTCTATGAATTATCTGACTTTTTCTTTATAGATCCTACATCATATGATCCTAAAGCTTTAAAGAATTGGAAAGAAGATACACCTGATATTTTAGGTGATGTAGCCAATGAAATTCAAAATATTGAATACTTTACAGCTACAAATATTGAAGCTTCTTTAAAACAATGGATTAGTGAGCAAGGAATTGGTATGGGCAAAGTAATGCAACCATTAAGAGTTTGTATGGTTGGAGCATTAAAAGGACCGGATTTATTTGAAATCATTGAAATGATTGGAAAACAAAAAGCTATCCAAAGAATTCAAAATGCTATAAATACAATAAAGTAATCTTAATTACTTTGTCTAAATTAAAAAAGAGTCGAAAATATTTCGACTCTTTTTTTTGAAATGATTTTTTAATATAGTTCTTAAGCTTAAATAATTGGATAATTACTTAATTTTTTCTTAATTTTATATAAACTATTATTATGAAATCAGAAAAAATAATCACTCGTATTCTTCCAATTTTACTGCTTGTAGCTCTTTTAGCCTTAGGCAGTTGTACCCATAATGACAATTCTATTGGAGATAGAGTTACCGAACAATGGGAAAACTTTGTAAAGAAAGATTTAATAGGTAAATGGAATCCTTCTGTAGTGGAGGTTAAACCACTTATAGGTAAGCCAATTTTTACTATGGATTATCCAGTTTTACCTAATTGTTCTGCGGACGTATTAGAATTAAAAAACAATTTAACAGGAACTTTTAGTCATTTTCAAGAGGGGTGTAAGGCTTTAGATATACCATTTAGTTGGAGTCATATTTTACTTCGCCTAAGTTTTACTCTAGAGGATGGTAAAACTGTTACCCCAATTTTATTAAATAAAAATGCGACCACTTTAGAGCTGGCTGTACCTGTAAAATCTTTACTTCCTTTGATAAAAGAGTATTTTCCTGAAATAGATGCTTTGGAAGAAGATGCATTAGATCTTCTCTTTGTCAATATTATATTTAAAAAATAACTATTATTATTACTCTAATTTTTAAAAAAGGCATTAGTGGTTGATTTATCTATATAATATAGATTTAACCTAAATTAAAATTACTATATTTAAATAAAAAAATATGTTTTCAACAGTATTTATCATTTTCGCAATTGTCGTTCTGATATTTTTAGGCTTATTTACCGTTAAACAGCAATCTGCTGTCATAGTAGAGAGATTCGGTAAGTTTAATAGTATTAGACATTCTGGATTACAATTGAAGATTCCCTTAGTGGATCGTGTGGCAGGTGTACTGAATTTAAGAATTCAACAATTGGATGTTTTAATTGAAACAAAAACAAAGGATAATGTTTTCGTTAAGTTAAAAGTATCCGTGCAATTTAAAGTTATTCCAGAGAAAGTTTATGAAGCTTTTTATAAGTTAGAGTATCCACATGATCAAATAACTTCTTACGTTTTTGATGTGGTACGCGCCGAGGTACCAAAATTAATTTTAGACCATGTATTTGAAAGAAAGGATGATATTGCCATTGCTGTAAAAGCAGAATTAAATGAAGCAATGACTACTTATGGTTATGACATTATTAATACCTTAATAACAGATATTGATCCTGATATTCAAGTAAAAAACGCGATGAACCGTATTAACGCTGCTGATCGTGAGAAAGTTGCAGCAGAATACGAGGCAGAAGCTAGTAGAATTAGAATTGTTGCCAAAGCTAAAGCAGAAGCAGAATCTAAACGTTTACAAGGACAAGGTATTGCCGATCAACGTAGAGAAATAGCTAATGGTTTAGTAGAAAGTGTAGACACTCTAAATAAAGTAGGTATTAATTCACAAGAAGCTTCTGCTTTAATTGTAGTGACACAACATTATGATACTTTGCAAAGTGTAGGATCAGATACTCGTAGTAACTTAATCTTATTGCCAAACTCACCTACGGTAGCTTCTGATATGTTGACTAATATGGTTGCTTCTTTCGCTGCAAGTGGAAAAGCATTACAGGATATTAATGAAAATCAGAAAGAAGCTAATTCAAAGGGTTTTAAGCGTTCAAATAAAAACTATGAGAAAAGAGATGACTTAGATTAAAAAGTTGCTTATATAGGCTTATAAATACATAAAAAAAGGATACTATTTACTGTAGTATCCTTTTTTTATGCTTATCACTAAGTTATTTGTTTTTTCTACGATTTAAAATTTGTTTTAAGATTGTTGTAATAATAAATGCTTGAAAACTTCCAGAAGATTTTACATAAGTGACCATTGAGCCAACTGAGCTCTTTAATAATTGATCAGGTGTTAATTCTTCTTTAATAATGTCTACAGATTGAAATATTTTTTGATAATGTAATTCTCTCTTTATACGTAGAATATTTAAGTCTTTATTTATATCCTCTATTGAGGAGTAGGATTTTTTTATCATAGCCAATGTGTTTTAATCTTGAAGCATTATTTCAGATAGCTTTTTAAGTAAAGGTTTCTCTACTATTCTTTTTCTAAGTAGATAAGCCAATAGAGTAAGCAACAAATAAAAGCCACCTACAATTAAAAAACCTAAAGGTCTATGTTGCATACTCTCTCCAATAGCGAATGCAGCAAAAAGAGATAAGAATAACATGGCCATCATTAGAAATAGACTTAGGAGAATTATTGTCATAAAAATACTTCCAGCTTTAGCGCTCACCTTGAAGCCCCATAAACGATAGTAGTTTAAACTGGAGGTAACAAATTCCTCCGAATTTGTTTTAATTTCTCCTATTTCATTTTTGATATCTTTAAATGCCATTGTTATTTTTTTGTTTTATTTCTTAACTTGTTCTGCTACGTGGTGAGTTTCTTTTTTTAATTCAGCTAATTTCTTTTCTAAAGCAGAAATTACTTCATCTCTTTTCTTACCTGTAGTAGAAATAAATTCATCAAAATTTCCTTCGAAGTCATTTTTCTTACGCTCTACAACGCTTCTAACTTGTTTTTTAAGTTCATCAATTTTATCCTCGAATTCTTCTTTAGATGAATCGAATGATTTTTGAATTTTTCTTCTAGTTTTTCTTCCTTCTTCTGGAGCAAATAATACTCCTAACCCTGCTCCTACTACAGCTCCTGCAATAACAGCAATTAACGTGCTTCCTAAACGATCTGACATAACAATAGTTTTTTAAATTAATTACTCTAAGTTATAAAAAAACAAACGCCTTAACTGTTAAAAAAAAGTTAAAGCGATTTGTTTTATCGTTTAGTAAAAAAGCTAATTATTTTTGATCAACTTTTGCCCACGTATCTCTTAGCCCAACTGTTTTGTTAAAAACGATATTATTTTGTGAACTATCTTTATCTACACAAAAATATCCTAAACGTTGGAACTGGAATTTATCCCCTTCTTTAGCCTTTGCTAAGCTCGGCTCTAAGTATCCTTTTACGATTTGTAGAGAATTTGGATTAATAAATTCTAAGAAATCTATTTCCTTATTTCCATCTGGATTCTCATCTACAAATAAACGGTCGTAAATGCGAATTTCTGCTTCAATAGCATCCGGGATAGAAACCCAGTGAATAGTTCCTTTTACTTTACGTTTACTCTCCTCTGTTCCACTACCACTTTTACTTAATGGATCGTACGTTACATGGATTTCTACAATATTTCCTTGTTCATCTTTTACTACGCTTTCACCTTTGATGATATAAGCATTTTTAAGACGTACTTCTTTTCCTAAAGTTAATCGGAAGAATTTACTATTGGCTTCTTCTTTAAAGTCATCTCGTTCAATATATAATTCTCTAGAGAAAGGAACTTCCCTATAAGTCATTGTTTCTTCTTCAGGATTATTCTCTGCCTCTAGCCATTCTTTTTGGCCCTCTGGGTAATTAGTAATAACTAGTTTTACAGGGTCTAAAACAGCCATAACTCTTGGTGCTTTTTTGTTCAAATCCTCACGAACACAAAACTCCAATAAAGAAACATCAATAAGATTATCTCTTTTAGCAATTCCAATAGTGTCTGCATAGTTTCGGATAGATTCAGGAGTATATCCTCTTCTTCTTAAACCAGAAATAGTAGACATACGTGGATCATCCCAACCTGTAACATGTCCTTCACTAACAAGGCGTGCTAATTTTCTCTTACTTACAACGGTATGAGATAAGTTACGACGTGCAAACTCTCTTTGTTTAGGTCTAATTCTATTAGAGTCTACAACCTGGTCTAAAAACCATTCATATAATTCACGGTGTGGCAAGAATTCTAAAGTACAAAAAGAGTGTGAAATACTTTCTAAGTAATCACTTTCTCCATGTGCCCAGTCATACATTGGATAAATACACCAATCGTTAGCAGTTCTATGGTGATGCTTTTTCATGATTCTATACATAATAGGGTCACGCATTAGCATATTGGTATGAGTCATATCTATTTTAGCACGTAAAATATGAGTTCCTTCATCAAACTCACCATCTTTCATTCTTTGAAATAAATCTAAATTTTCTTCAATAGAACGATTTCTATATGGACTATTAGTTCCTGGAGTACTTGGAGTTCCTTTTTGTTGTGCCATCTCCTCAGAAGATTGACTATCTACATAAGCTTTATCGGCTTTAATCATCTCTACTGCCCAATCATATAATTGTTGGAAGTAGTCCGATGCATATACTTCGTTAGCCCAGTTGTATCCTAACCATTGTACATCATATTTAATTGCGTCAACAAATTCTTGTTCTTCTTTGGAAGGGTTAGTATCATCAAAACGCAAGTTAACAGGCGCATTGTATTTTAATCCCAATCCAAAGTTTAAACAAATAGAACTTGCATGGCCTAAATGTAAATATCCATTAGGTTCTGGCGGGAAACGAAAATGAAGTTTCTCAGTTGGCATACCATTTTTGATATCCTCTTCAATGATTTGCTCAATAAAGTTTAATGATTTTTCTTTTGTTGACATGGATATAATTTATAAAATATACACACAAAGGTATCAAATTTCTACTCAAAATGTGTTATTTTGTATTCATGATTTCTTAATAGGCAAAAAATTGTTGTAATTTTATGGCTATTAAATAATAAGTTTTTTTAAATGGGAATTATTAAGTTAAATAATATTAGAGTTTTTTCCTTTCATGGTTGTATGGAAGAAGAAGCTAAAATTGGTTCGGATTACCGTGTTGATTTGCAAGCCAAAGGAAATTTTAGAAATGCAGCTGCTTCAGATGAGCTTTGTGACTCTATTGATTATGTACATTTGAATAGAATCGTAAAAGAAGAAATGGCTATTCGCTCTAAATTATTAGAAAATGTTTGTCAAAGGATAATTAACAGGGTTCTTCTAGAAATACCAATGGTTGAACAAGTAAATGTAGCTGTTTCAAAAATTAATCCACCTGTGGGAGGAGATGTTGAATCGGTAACCGTTGAGATGCAGGAACTTAGATAAAAACAGTAAATAAAGTGGTTTTTTTTTGCTCCAATAGTTTTGAAGTTTAAAAAAAATCACTAAGTTTGCATTCCAATTCGGAGATATGGCATCGTGTCCGAGTGGCTAGGAAGCGGTCTGCAAAACCGTCTACAGCGGTTCGAATCCGCTCGATGCCTCCAAATAAAAAGCCTTAGTGAAAACTAAGGCTTTTTTGTTTTATAGTAAATCTATCCATGGTTTATAAAATAATAAAAGGTCCTTTTTTCTAAAAAAAGGACCTTTTATTATTTCTGTGTATCTATCATTGGTAGAGAAATAGTTTCTTTTTTATTTATTGGAATAACACTTTTAAGCATTATTACTAACCCGAAAATAATTAATACCAGGCTACTTATCTTCTTTATTTTTAAAATATTATGTGGGGTCAATTTCTTTCTTAATTGTTTGGCTAAAGCAATTTTGAATATATCAGTAATAAAGTAAGCTAAAATAGTAAAGCCAAAGAAAGTAAACATCCTCTTAGAATCCATTTCCATTTTAGGCCCCAAAGTTATGATAATAGCTAACCAAAAACCCAGTACCCCTACATTGATAAAGTTCAATAAGAAACCTTTTACAAAAAGGTTAAGGTAATCTTTTCTAAGGTTTGGAGCAGTAAGCAATAGAGTATCTACTTGTACTCTTTTTAATCTTACAAAACTTATTACCCCATAAGTAAGCATTATAAAACCTCCAAAGATAAATAATGCAGGATCGTCCTTAATGGTATTAATAAGACGAAAACTGCTGAAAAAAGCGATGGAAAAAAAGATAGCATCTGCAATAATAACCCCTAAGTCAAAGGAAATTGCTGCTTTAAAGCCTCTAGTAATACTAGTTTCAATAAGTATAAAAAAAACAGGCCCGATCATAAAACTCAAGAAAAAACCTAGAGAAACACCTGTAATTAAGTCATCTAACATTTTATTCAATTAAAAATGCCAATTTCTTTAAAATTGGCATTTGTTTTTTTTTGCAATTTACATTTTTTATTTCAAAAGTAATAATTCACTTATTTAACTTTTTTGATTACTCCACCAGCTATATTTTTCTGATTGATAACTTTTGGATCACCATAAATATAAATATTACCTCCTGCTCTAGTTTTTGCATCCACTAAATCACTTGCTTGAATGCTAGCCTTACCACCAGCATTTACAGTTACTGTAGTTTGCTTAGTTTGCAAATCTTTGTTTTGTACATCTGCTCCAGAATTAGAAACAATATTTTGTACACTTGCCTGTCCACTTACTTTGATAACTGAACCAGCACCAGCTGTAATATTTAGGCGGTCTGTTTGTACCTCAATATCAATTAAGGCACCAGTTTTAGCTTGTAAATCCATTGCAACTGAACTTAGAATTTCATTTGAACGAACAGTTGAACCTTCTCCAGCATTAATTTCATTGATACCATTGTGGTATAATGTTACTTTGATGTCATCACCTTGAAAGCTATTAGCAAAGTTCATTTTAATCTTTAGATGACCATTTTTGTTGATCACATTTACATTATCTGCATCGCTTCCTTTTATCTCAATAGTATTTGATCCGGATGGAGATTCTACTAAAGTAACTCTAATTTGATCAAATACACTTACTTTATTAAAAGTACCAACGTCTTTTGTATTTTGTGAAAATCCTATGCTGATCACTGTCAAGCTTAGAATTAAGGCTAGTTTTTTTATCATTTTTATGCTTTTTTAATATAGTTAAAGTCTAATTGTTTTTTTACTAAATCGGCGTTCTTTACACTTACAATTACTTGATCACCAAGTTGAAGCGTGCTTGAAGTACTTTGACCAACTAAAGCATATTGCTTTTCATCAAATACATAGTAGTCATCCTTTATTTCTCTAATACGAACCATACCTTCGCATTTATTCTCTTGGATCTCTACGTAAATACCCCATTCTGTAACTCCAGAAATTACACCCAAAAACTCTTTATCTTCTTGGCCTTGCATGTATTTCACCTGCATGTATTTAATACTGTCTCTTTCTGCCGAAGCTGCCAGGTTTTCCATAGAAGAAGTATGGGAACACTTTTGTTCATATTCTTCTTGATTCACTGAAGCTCCATTGTCTAAATAATGTTGTAATAGACGATGAGCCATCACATCTGGATATCTTCTAATGGGAGAAGTAAAGTGAGAATAGTAATCAAAAGCTAGACCATAGTGTCCAATATTATTGGTAGAATAGCTTGCTTTACTCATACTTCTAATAGTTAGAGTATCTACTAAGTTTTGTTCGCGCTTTCCATCTACATCTTTTAAAAGTTGATTCAAAGATGACGAGATGCTTTGCTTAGATTTTAAATTGATACTATACCCAAATTTCGAAATAACATTTTGTAATGCAAATAGTTTGTCTTGATCTGGTTCATCGTGAATACGATAGATAAAAGTTTTTTTCTGCTTTCCAATAAATTCTGAAACCTTTCTATTGGCAAGTAGCATAAACTCTTCAATTAAGTGATTTGCTTCTTTTCCTTCTTTGAAATATACTCCAATTGGAACACCATCTTTATCTAAGTTAAATTTCACTTCTATTTTGTCAAAGGAAATTGCCCCGTTTTTCATGCGTACCTCTCTTAGCTGTTTAGCTAAATCATTCATTTTAAGTACTGCCTTTGCGATAGGTTCTGCTACAGTATGTTCCTGTTCTGTAATAGAGATTTCTTTAGGAATAGTAGTGTCTTGTGTATCTATGATATACTGGGCTTCTTCATAGGCCATTCTAAAGTTAGAGTGAGTCACTGTTCTTCCAAACCATTTGTCTACAATTTGTGCTTTGTCATTTAATTCAAAAACAGCAGAAAAGGTAAACTTATCTTCATTTGGACGTAAAGAACATGCAAAATTAGATAGTACCTCAGGTAACATTGGAATTGTCCTATCCACTAAATAAATAGATGTAGCTCTTTGATAAGCCTCTTGATCTAAGATTGTTCCTTCTTTTACATAATGAGAAACATCGGCAATGTGAATACCTATTTGGTAATTACCATTTTCTAATTCTTCAAAAGATAATGCATCATCAAAGTCTTTAGCATCTTTAGGGTCAATAGTAAAGGTTAGAACCTCACGCATATCCCTTCTTTTTAATACCTCTTCTTCTTGAATACTAGTATCAATCTTTTGAGTAAACTCCTCTACCTCTGCTGGGAACTCTGCTGGTAAACCATATTCCGCTAGGATAGCATGAATTTCAGTATTATGTTCTCCTTGTTTTCCTAAAATACGTAGGATCCTTCCAAAAGGACTATCTGCTCTTTCTGGCCAAGCTTCTAATTCTACTAAAACAACATCTTTATTTTGGGCCTCCCCTATTTTATCTTTCGGAATAAAAATATCCGTATACATTTTTGGATTAGCTGTAGATACAAAAGCGAAATTTGGCTGAATATCAATAACCCCAACAAATTGAGTTTTATTTCTTTTTATAATTTCAACAACTTCGGCTTCTGGTTTTTTACCTCTGCGTTTATTATAAATATACACCTTAACGGTATCTCCGTGTAAGGCTTTATTTAAATTATTACTAGGGATAAATACATCTTCTTCTAAATCCTCACAAACAAAATATCCTGTCTTACGCGCAGTCATATCAACTTGTCCTTCGTAATAATTAGATTGACCAATAAATTTATATTTTCCTGGTTCTGTTTCTTCTATTTTTTGATTGGAATGTAAGAATTTTAGATCGCGAATTATTTGATTGCGACCAGCTGTATCTGTTATTTCTAATTTAGCTGCTATTTGTTTGTAATTTAAGCTCTTATTGGCGCTTTTAGAAAGAACTTTGAGAATCTTAGTAGATAAATCAGAGTCTTTCTTCTTTTTATTTTTAAAATTTTTTGCCATTCTTTTCTTCTATTTTTCATTTCAGTACTTTGTACTGAAAATTTTAGTTTAAATGTACAAAATACAATGCGTTTTAAACACATTATACGGATAAATTATAAATTTATTATGTTTTTTTATTATACTTTTCTATAAATATATTTTAGGGACATTAAAATAATCGAAAAAAGAAATTTCTCTATTAGTTTAAAATGGATGAAAATATTTTTTGTATTCTGTCTTTAATGGGAATGCTGACTTATTAAAATATAAATCTCTGCGTATACTTATTGTTTTTTAGTATATTAGTTAACAGAGTTTTTGTCTTTAATCTTTTAAGATTAACCATAGAATATCTACCCGTTATTTATACTCAAAAAACATAAAATTATGACAATAGAAAATGTTTGCGTGGCTGGAAGTGGTGTATTAGGTTTTCAAATTGCTTTTCAAACAGCATATAAAGGATATAAAGTTTCTCTTTATGATATAAATGAGCAGGCTTTAGAAAACGCTAGAAAAAAATGGGAGGAGTTAGCGCGTATTTATCAAAATACTTTAGGAGTTAGTGCAGAAGAATTACAAAAGGCTAAGCAAAACTTATCTTATCATACAGATTTGGCAGAAGCTACAAAAAATGCAGACTTAGTGATTGAAGCAGTACCAGAAGATCCAAAAATTAAAATAGCATTTTATCATAAACTTTCTAGTGTAGCTCCTGAAAAGACAATTTTTGCTACCAACTCCTCTACTCTATTACCGAGTAAGTTAGCAAGTGCAACAAAACGTCCTAAGCAGTTCTTAGCTTTACATTTTGCTAATGAAATTTGGATACATAATACAGCTGAAATAATGGGAAGTGATCAAACTGATCCCGAAGTATTTGACTTAGTAGTTTCTTTTGCAGAATCAATTGGTATGGTTGGTTTACCTTTAAAGAAAGAACAACCAGGTTATATTCTAAATTCTTTGCTCGTTCCTTTTTTAGAGGCAGCCACTAATTTAGTAGTAAATGATATAACGGATTATTCTACGGTAGATAAAACTTGGATGATTGCAACAGGAGCTCCAATGGGACCTTTTGCAATTTTAGATATTGTTGGTATTACTACAGTATATAATATAAATAAAATAAAAGCCGATAGCTTAAAGGATCCAATGGCTATAAAAACCATTGCATATTTGAAAAGTGAATTTATTGATAAAAATAAATTGGGTGTGAGTACCAATCAAGGGTTTTATTCCTATCCTAACCCTGCTTATAAAAACAAAGATTTTTTGAAATAAGAGTTAAATTAGATTTAAAAAGAGATTAGTCTGAGAGTTTTGTATTGTGATTTTTATAAAAATCCACCTTATAGTATTGTAGATTGTGTGTTTGATTGGATAAATAGTAAGATATAACGAATTTCTATTGGCAATTATATAAAATTTTGTAAATTGGCAATTGCCAACAAAATTATTTATATATGGAAAACATTTCTTATGTACATGGTGCTTCCCAAACACCATTGTTAGGAGAAACTATAGGTCAAAATTTAAAAAGGATTTCTCATAAATTCCCAGATAATCCTGCAGTTATTAGTGTTTATCAAGATTATCATGCCACTTATAGTGAATTTTATCAGCAAACCACTGATTTAGCAAAAAGCCTTTTGTCCTCTGGAATTAAGAAAGGGGATAGGGTAGGTATTTGGGCTCCCAATTGTTATGAATGGGTATTATTACAATATGCTACTGCTCGCATTGGGGTTATTCTAGTGACAGTAAACCCTGCTTATCGTAGTTCTGAATTAGAATTTGCTATAAATCAATCCGGTATTTCTTTATTAGTATCAGCTGTTCGCTTTAAAAGTAGTGATTATAAAAGCCTTATTTCTCAGGTAATGGATAATGTCCCTAGTTTGAAAAAAGTAGTTTTTTTAGGAGAACAGTGGCAAGAGCTTTTAACCAATGCCAATCGAATTAGTGATTTAGAATTAGAAATTGTTGAAAATAGTATACAATTTGGTGATCCTGTAAATATCCAATATACATCTGGAACAACTGGATTTCCTAAGGGAGTTACCTTAACTCATCACAACATTTTAAACAATGGGTATTTTATTGGCTTACGCTTAAATTACACCCATAAAGATAGAGTGTGTATTCCTGTTCCTTTCTATCATTGTTTTGGAATGGTAATTGGAAATTTATGTTGCACTTCTCATGGGGCTACCATAGTGATTCCAAACGACGGATTTGACCCAAGTTTGACTCTTGAGTGTGTACAAAACCAAAAATGTACTTCTTTATATGGAGTGCCAACAATGTTTATAGCTGAACTGGATTTACCTAATTTCGAAGACTATGATTTAAGTTCTTTGCGTACTGGAGTAATGGCTGGTTCTTTATGCCCAGAGTCTGTAATGCGTAAGGTTAAAGAGCAAATGAATATGCAAGAAATAAGTATTTGTTATGGTATGACAGAAACTTCTCCGGTTTCCACTCAAAGTAGAATCGGAATTGATATAGTTAAACAAACCACGACAGTTGGTACAGTTCAAGATCATATAGAGATTAAAATTATAGATCCACTTTCAGGACAAATAGTACCACGTGGACAAGCAGGTGAACTATGTACAAGAGGATATTCTGTTATGTTGAAATATTGGAATGATCCAGAAAAGACACAAGAAGTTTTAGATCAAAGTGGTTGGATGCATTCGGGAGATTTAGCCATCATGGACCAAGAGGGATATATATCTATTACTGGACGAATAAAAGATTTAATCATTAGGGGAGGAGAGAATATTTCACCAAAATGGATTGAAGATTTTTTATATACTCACCCAAGTGTTAAGGATGTTCAAGTAATTGGAGTGCCTTGTCAAAAATTTGGAGAAGAAATTATGGCTTGGGTTATTTTAAAAAATGGATGTCAAGAGACACCCAATAGCCTTCAAAATTATTGTAATCAAAAAATTGCGCATTATACCATCCCTAAATATTGGAAGTTTGTATCTGAATTTCCTATGACTATTTCAGGAAAAGTTAGAAAAGTTGAAATGAGAGAGATTGCAACCAAAGAATTGCAACTTTAAAAAGAAAATTGTTTTAAATTTGTAGTTTATAAATAACAACACAACACAACAATGAAAATAGCAATTGGTAATGATCATGCTGGTCCTGCTTATAAGAAGGCAATAGTAGAGTTTTTAGAATCTAAGGGACATGAGGTAGTTAATTATGGAACAGATAGCTTTGAGTCTGTAGATTACCCTGATTTTGGGCATAAAGTTGCACAAGATGTTCAAGATAACAAAGTAGATTTTGGTATTGTAATATGTGGTAGCGGAAATGGAATTGCCATGACAGCAAACAAACATCAAGATGTTCGTTGTGCTTTATGTTGGACAAAAGAAATTGCAGAGCTTGCACGTTTACATAACGATGCCAATGTAATTAGTATACCTGCGCGTTTTACTTCTATAGAACAAGCTGTTTGTATGGTAGAAGCCTTTTTAAATACAGAATTTGAAAATGGTAGACATGCTTTAAGAGTAAATAAAATTAGCTGTTGCTAATCTTAAATAGAATACTAAATAAGAAAACGTTTGTATAAATTTTTATACAAACGTTTTTTTTTATCCTCGTTTCAAAATCATAAATAGAAGTATACCCTGAAATAGGGCAAGACCATAAAATTTAAGCATAAAATTGCTTTTAGAAGTTTTGTGTCTAAACCTTTTCATTGCTAAATAACCTCCAATACTTCCTCCAAAAAAACATAAAGTAAGTAGGTTTTTTTCCTTTACTCGCCTTTTATTCTTTATCGCTTGTTCTTTGTCATGAGCAAAGATGGTAAAGGCTAAGTAGTTTATAATGAATAAGTAAATGAATAAAAATTTCATAAGCCAAAATTATTGGATCAAAGGTAGTATTTTAGCTACTGTAAAAATAATTTATTATGACCCTTATCGAGTTTATTCAGCAAATACTAAGTGCTCCGACTAAGAGTATTGAAAATACCCTTGAATTATTAAATGAATCTTGTACCATTCCTTTTATCGCTCGTTATAGAAAGGATAGAACAGGAAATTTAGATGAAGTTGAAATTGAAAAAATAGCAAAATACCAGCAATTATACCAAGGTATTGTAAAGAGAAAAGAGGCTATTATTTTAGCTATAGAGGAACAAGGAAAATTAAGTGACGAATTAAGAGAAAAAATCCTTGGGAGTTTTGATTTATTAGAAATTGAAGATATTTATCTTCCTTTTAAAAGGACACGTAAGACCAAAGCTGATATTGCTAAAGAAAATGGGTTAGAGCCATTAGCAAAGATAATCATGGCTCAAAATGCCTCTAATTTATCTAAAACTATCGAAAAATTTGTAAAAGGTAATGTAGTAGATAGACAAATGGCAATAAATGGGGCCAAAGATATTATTGCACAGTGGATAAATGAAAATATGTATGTAAGAAAGGTATTGCGTTCAAAATTTGAACGTAATTCTAGCGTGCAAACAAAAGTAGTTAAAGCAAAGGCCGATCTAGAAGAAGCTCAAAAATATAATCAATACTTTGATTGGAATGAACCTTTACATAGAATTCCTTCTCACCGATTATTGGCAATTCTAAGAGCTGAAAAAGAAGGGTATATTAAATTTAGTGCAACTATTGAGAAACAAGAAGCTTTAGATTTTATAGAGAACACTATCCTTAAAAACGATGGAGATTCTGCCCAAATAGTGCAGCAATCTATTGAAGATAGTTACAAAAGATTGTTGGAACCTGCACTAAGTACAGAGGCATTAAATCAAGCCAAATTAAGGGCTGATTTAAACTCAATAGGTGTTTTTGCTGATAATTTATCCCAGTTATTATTACAATCTCCTCTAGGGCACAAACGAATCTTAGCTATTGATCCAGGATTCAAAAGTGGATGTAAAGTGGTCTGTTTGGATCAACAAGGAAATCTGTTGTATAATGAAACCATCTTTCCTCATCCTCCTCAAAAGGATACTACTATGGCTATGAAGAAGATTAGATCAATGGTTAATTCTTACCAAATTGAAGCTATAGCTATTGGTAATGGAACAGCTTCCAGGGAGACTGAATTCTTTATAAAGAAAATCGCTTTTGATAAACCAGTTCAAGTATTCATTGTAAATGAAGCTGGGGCTTCTGTTTATTCTGCATCTAAAATTGCAAGACAAGAGTTTCCCAATTACGATGTTACCGTAAGAGGAGCAGTATCTATTGGGAGAAGGCTTATTGACCCTTTAGCAGAGTTAGTGAAAATAGATCCCAAAAGTATTGGTGTTGGACAGTATCAGCATGATGTAGATCCTACTTTATTAAAGCAAGAATTGGATAATGTAGTGATGAGATGTGTAAACTCTGTAGGAGTAAATGTCAATACTGCTAGTACTTCTTTATTGTCTTATGTATCAGGAATAGGACCTAAGATGGCGGAGAATATTGTTAATTATCGCTCGGAAAATGGAGGGTTTTCCAATAGGGAAGAATTAAAAAAAGTAGCAAGATTTGGGCAAAAGGTCTTTGAGCAGTCTGCTGCATTTATTCGCATTACTCAAGGAGATAATCCATTAGATAATTCTGCAGTTCATCCAGAATCTTATCCAGTGGTGAAAAAAATGGCTAAAGATCTTAAGGTGAGCTTAGAGGATCTAATTTCCAACAAAGAAATGATCAATAAAATAAATATTAAAAGTTACATTTCAGATAAAATTGGAGAACATACTTTAATCGATATACTTAAAGAATTAGAAAAACCAGGTCTAGATCCAAGAAAGCCTGCTAAAGTATTTGAATTTGATCCAAGTGTAAAACAGATAACCGACTTGAAAATCGGACAAGTTCTTCCTGGAATTGTAAATAACATTACTAATTTTGGTTGTTTTGTTGATTTAGGTATCAAAG
The DNA here is from genome assembly GCF_054871665.1 of Myroides sp. LJL115. Taxonomy (NCBI): domain Bacteria; kingdom Pseudomonadati; phylum Bacteroidota; class Flavobacteriia; order Flavobacteriales; family Flavobacteriaceae; genus Myroides; species Myroides sp. LJL115. The sequence continues at coordinate 22,777 of NZ_JBTXLS010000009.1, forward strand.
AAAGTGGGTTAATCCATATCTCTGCTTTACAAAAGGATTTTGTAAGTGATGTGAATCAAGTAGTCAAACTTCATCAACACTTAATGGTCAAAGTTACCGATGTAGATGTTGCTAAAAAGAGAATTCAGCTTACATTGATTTTTTAAAAATATATATTTCTAGGGTTTATTATTTATAAATCCTAGAAATAAAAAAAGCGCTAAATAAAATATTTAGCGCGTGTTATGACCTGTGGTTCAGAATAAACTATTGTTCTGACTTAGTAGTATCGTTTTGATTGCTTTGTTTAGAAGAGGTTTGTGAAGTGTCCTCTTTTGTAGCATCTTTAAATTCTTTTATTCCGCTACCTAAACCTTTCATTAATTCTGGAATTTTCTTACCTCCGAATAATAAAAGAATTATTGCTACAATAACAATAATTTGCCAAGGACCTACTACCCCTAAAAATACCTGTAATGAGTTCATTTTAAATTTATTTGAAACATTATGTTATACAAATATAGTAAGAAAAATGGAAATCAATTCTTTATAGCAAAAATTATTAAACATTTAAGAAAACTAGATGGTCTTTACAATGCATTTATTGAATAATAAAGGGCTATATTTAGCTACATAAGTATTAGAATTATTATATTTGTTTATTAAAAAATAACATATGTCAAGTACAGGGACTGGGCCTAAAAGGTGGAAGACTAAGCTTTTGGATAAGTATCGAATAGTTATAGTCAATGATCGCACATTTGAAGATGTTAAATCTTTTAAATTGAATATTTTAAATGTGTGGATGGGGGTTACTACCCTTGTTTTTGTAATGATTTTATCAACTGTTCTTCTATTAGTACTTACTCCAGTTAAGGAATATATTCCGGGATATTCTTCTTCTGATTTAAAACAAAAGACGATTCAGCTTACTTTAAAAGTGGATTCCTTAGAGGCAGAAGCTAGAAGGAACTCTTTGTTCATTCATGGTATAACCCAAGTTTTAAAAGGAGATGTGGAAATAACCTCTGGGAGTATAGATTCGTTAATGATAACGGCAAATCCAAGTCAAACCTTAGAACATAAAGCGCCAAGTGAAAACGATAAGAAATTGAGAGAGCTAGTTCATTTAGAAGATAAATATAATTTGTTTCCTGAGGCGACTCCAAAGGTTAGTGAGGTTTTGTTCTCTCCAGTAGATGCTGAGGTGGTTAAAAAGTTTGATCCAGCCTCTTCTTCTTACGGTTTAGATTTTATTTTAACTGGAACGACCCCAATTAAATCTATAGCAAAGGGAACAGTATTATTATCACAGTGGAATATAAAGGACGGTTATATGATTGCCGTTTTACATAAGGACGGAATCGTTTCAGTATATAAGCATCTTACAAGTTTGATAAAAGATGAATATGATATAGTGGAATCAGGAGAAGTTTTAGGGCTTTTTGATGTACAAGAACACGATGTAATCGATGTTAATAATAACAATATTTCCTTTTTTAATTTTGAACTATGGAAGGATAGTTTTCCTTTAGACCCTTCCTTATTTATAGACTTAGATTAACAATTATGTCAATTAAATCATTCGCAGCAAAAATTTTTGCATCTATTATTATTAAAAATAGACAAAAATGGGTTAATAAACCTATAGAAACCCAAGAAAAGGTTTTTCAATATTTGTTAAGCCAAGCAAAAGATACGGAATTTGGAAGAGATCACCATTTTGGAGAAATAAGATCTCATTTAGATTTTGTAAAGCAAGTTCCTATCCGAGACTATGAGGAATTAAGACCATATATGGATAGAGTAGTAGAAGGAGAGCCTAACGTTTTGTGGAAAGGTAAACCTATCTATTTTGCCAAAACATCTGGAACTACTTCAGGGACTAAGTACATTCCTTTAACAAAGGAATCTATGCCATATCATATAACAGCTGCTCGTAATGCAATTTTATCGTATATTGTAGAAACTGGTAAAGCTGATTTTGTAGATGGTAAAATGATTTTTTTACAGGGGAGTCCAGTATTAGAAGCAATCAATGGTATTCAAATAGGACGACTATCTGGGATTGTTGCTCATTATGTACCTAGCTATCTACAGAAAAACAGACTTCCTAGTTTAAAGACTAATTGTATAGAAGATTGGGAACGAAAAGTAGATGCTATTGTGGAGGAAACCCAAAAGGAGGATCTAACAGTAATTTCAGGAATTCCAAGTTGGGTTCAAATGTATTTTGAAAGGTTAGTAGAAAAAAATCATAAAGAAGTTGGTGATATTTTCAAGAACTTTAAGCTATTTATTTATGGAGGTGTAAATTACCAGCCCTATAAAGCTAAGTTTGATCAGTTAATTGGTAGAAAGGTTGATTCCATTGAATTATTTCCTGCTTCTGAAGGTTTCTTCGCTTATCAAGATTCTCAAAAACAGGAGGGATTACTGTTACTTTTAAATTCAGGTATTTTTTATGAATTTGTGAAAACTACCGAATTTGACTTACCAAACCCGCCGAGATACACAATTAGAGAAGTTGAATTGGGAGTAAATTATGTAATGATAATTTCTACTAATGCAGGTCTATGGGCCTATAATATTGGAGATACAGTTGAGTTTGTAAGTCTTAAACCTCATCGTATTATCGTAACAGGACGTATAAAACATTTTATCTCTGCCTTTGGAGAGCATGTTATAGCAAAAGAAGTGGAAACAGCTTTGGCTACTGCGATGCAAAATACAGATATAAAAATTAATGAATTCACAGTATGTCCGATGGTGGAACCTCAAGAGGGATTACCTTACCATGAATGGTTTATTGAATTTGAGCAGGAGCCAAAGGATTTAGAAAAGTTTGCCAAAGATATTGACATGGCTTTACAAGGTCAAAATAGTTACTATAAGGATTTAATCCAAGGTAAAGTATTAAGAACCCTAGTCATTAGTAAAGTTGCTAATCATGGTTTTCAAGACTATATGAAAAGTATTGGAAAACTAGGAGGACAAAATAAATTACCACGTCTTAGCAATGACAGAAAAATTGCTGATAATCTTCAAACAATATAATATTGTTTACAACCCAAAAAGTATAAAATATGAATGAATCTAAAAATATAACAAGAACAAGAGCTCAAATGTCTTCTGCGGCTATTGAGCGAATGTATATTACAATGCGCCATTTATTTAACCGTGGATTTTACAAGCCCATGGGAGTTTCTGGGGATACTTTAAGAGAAGCTTTATTGGAGCTTAGCCCTGAGATTTACGGTACAATAGGTGGTGAAAAGGTAGAGTTAAATGGACTATTATATGTTATTGAACGTTTACCTATAGGAATTGAAGAATGTCGTTTTATTAATCTAACTTCAGATGAAGGTTATTCTAATTCTCACTTCCAAGCGATTGTTCCTCCTAAGCGTAGAAGAAACTGCTATAGAATTGATGAAGAGCAGATGAATATTGAGATTACTAGAGGGAGAAGTGATATATATGATGTTTTAACACATTTGACCTTTATATTCATTGAATCTCATAAAATAAAAGACAGAGTTTTAATTAGTGATGACGGGAGTTTTTCCAGAGATTGGAAAAAAATCCAGCTTGCTGCAAATAGGGAAGAACCTTTAGAGCAAGTAGAAAAAGAAGTAGTAATGTCCCATTTATCTAATGTACTTGGACGTTCTTTTTCTGAAGTATTAGATATCTATCAAAAGTTTGCTACACCTACCAATCCGGACCGCTTCTTAGATGTGATCTATTGGTTAGGGAAGTTTGCTATTGAAGAGGATTTAGAGAACCAAAAGAGAACCATTACTTTTAGTCCTTTATTAAGGGAACGATTAGGACACCATATTTATGGAGAGATCTGGTCAGATCGTATCAAAGATGTATTAAAGAAAAATAATCTATTACACCGTCCTATTCATATTATTAGTGCCAATATGCACAGTGTTATGAATTCGATTTTCGCACCATCTGTAGTTAAGAAAGCTACTGGCTTAAAGGATGAACTACAGATTTATGAAGAGTTAAGTAAAGGAGAAAATTGGGAGTTAAGAGATGCTGTACGTCTTAAAGCAAAAAAGGAAGGAATGATTTTCCTAGAGGATCAAAGTGGTACTAATATAGACGTACAAATTTTTGATACACAAAAAATTGACTTTAAGGATACCAACTTCAAGGATACCAAAATTACAAAAGACTTCCCAGTAATAATTGTTATGGATTATGCTTTTGGAGAGCAAGCCTATGAAACAATTGATGAGCTATTAAAACCTTATCAAAAACAAACCTTATTGAATGTAGAATCTGTTTCCATTATGGGTAAAGCAGGAATTCTAGTAGGAGGTAAGGGAGACATTATGATACCTTTTGCACATATTAATGAAGGGACAGGAGATAATTATCCGTTTGATAATGAACTAAGCGTAGAGATGTTTGAAAACGACGATATCCCAGTATTTGGTGGTACGATGGTAACTGTTTTAGGAACTTCTTTACAGAATAAGGATTTACTGAAGTTTTTCCATGATTCTACATGGGGAGTTATTGGACTTGAAATGGAAGGAGCACATTACCAAAAAGCAATTCAATCGGCATCTAAAATTAGAAAGAGTATAAATCCTGATGTTAAAGTAAGGTATGCTTATTATGCTTCTGATAATCCTTTAGAAACAGGAAGTACTTTAGCCTCTGGAGGTTTAGGAAGTACAGGGGTTAAACCTACTTATTTAATTACTATAAAAATCTTAGAACAAATATTTTTGTCTAAGTAATTTTAATATAAAACCATTGAAAAGTAAAAGATGGTTTATCATGATAAAAGCCCCATGTCTGAAGTAGTGGGGCTTTTTTTATAATTTGCATACTTCTTGTGGTATTACAATTAAGGAGGAATATAAATAAGGCTAAAATAATACAATGTGAGTATGGAGATATCTACCACTGCAATTCCTGGGGTTTTAATCCTTACGCCCAGGGTTTTTTCTGACCACCGTGGTTACTTTATGGAAAGCTTTAATGAAAAGAATTTTAAAGCCCTTACAGAATTAGATGTAAACTTTGTCCAAGACAATCAGTCCTTTTCAAGAAAAGGGACTCTAAGAGGGCTTCATTATCAAACAAAGGAATTTCAACAAGCTAAGTTAGTAAGGGTAATTCAAGGGGAAATATTGGATGTAGTTGTTGATTTAAGACCCGATTCACCAACTTATGGGCAGCATGTAAAGATTGTACTAGATGATCAAAAACATCAACAAGTTTTTATACCAAGAGGTTGTGCACATGGTTTTTTGGTGTTAAGTGAAACGGCTATTTTTGCATATAAATGTGATAACTACTATAATATAGATTCTGAAGCAGGGATTATTTACAACGATAAAGATTTAGATATTGATTGGGGAGTAGACTTAGAGAAGGTTATACTTTCACCAAAAGATTTAGAGCTGAATACTTTTAAAAATCATCAAAGCATATGGTAAAAATTCTAGTAACAGGAGCAAATGGTCAAGTAGGCCAAGTCTTACAAAGTATAGCTCATGAATTTAATACTATAGAATTTTCTTTTTTTGATTCCACTTCTCTTGATATTACCTGTTTTAATAAGGTAGAAGAGGTATTAGGCAAAGACAAATGGGATTATTGTATCAATTTAGCTGCATATACACAGGTAGATAAAGCTGAGGTGGAGACAGATCGCGCTTTTCAAATCAATAGTATTGCTGTGCAAAATATAGCCAAGTGTGCACATAAGTTTGGAATAACCTTTATTCATCTGTCTACTGATTTTGTGTTTGATGGTAAAAAGAAGCTTCCTTATACTACCCAAGATATAGCTAATCCTATAAATGTATATGGAAGTTCAAAACTTAAAGGAGAAAGCAGTATCCAGAAAGAGTGTAAGAGATACTATATCGTTAGAACCTCTTGGCTGTATTCGGACTTTGGACATAATTTTAAAAAGACTATGCTGCATTTGGCAAAAATTAAAAGTTCTATACAAGTTGTCAATGACCAAATTGGTACTCCTACCAATGCAGTAGAACTGTGTTATTACTTGATGGAAATTATACAATCCAAAGCCAAGTATGGTTTATATCATTTTGCAGGTAATAAGGTTTGTACTTGGTTTGAGTTTGCAAAAGATATTTTTGAGCAAAATAGTATAGATATAGAAGTTCTACCTATTAGTTCAAAGGATTTTAATAGTCTAGCTCATAGACCAAGTTATAGCGCTTTAGCTACTACACCAATTGACTAATATATAAAACGCTTTAGATAGAATTTGCTTCATTAGAATACTCTTAGCAATAAGGAAGTAGGGTAGAGACCCTATGAAAAAATTCGATTTACAATTTATTATTAGTAATTTTACCGTTGCTTGTTTGGATAAAATTCTATGTAAGAGTAAAACGTTTTATCCTACATTGTTTAATAAATCGACTTAATTAATAAATATACACCTAAATTTAAATGAAACGCATACTTATAACTGGAGCTGCAGGTTTTTTAGGATCGCATTTATGTGATCACTTTATAACTCTTGGTTACCATGTAATCGCTATGGATAACTTGATCACAGGTGATATGCGAAATATTGAGCATTTATCCGACAAAAGTAATTTTGAGTTTCACCATCACGATATTACAAAATATGTAGATGTTCAAGGAGATTTGGATTATATTTTACATTTTGCCTCTCCTGCAAGTCCTATTGATTATTTGAAAATTCCCATTCAGACTTTAAAAGTTGGTTCTTTGGGTACCCATAATTTATTGGGACTAGCTAGAAAAAAGAAAGCTAGGGTGTTGATTGCTTCTACCTCTGAGGTTTATGGAGACCCTTTAGTTCATCCGCAAAATGAAGATTATTATGGAAATGTAAATACCATTGGTCCTCGAGGAGTGTATGATGAAGCTAAGCGCTTTCAAGAGTCTATTACAATGGCTTATCATACCTTTCATGGTGTAGAGGTTAGAATAGCACGTATTTTCAATACCTATGGACCTAGAATGAGATTAAATGATGGTAGGGTAATACCGGCTTTTATAGGACAGGCCCTAAGAGGAGAAGATTTAACTGTTTTTGGAGAAGGTTTACAAACAAGGTCTTTTTGCTATGTAGATGACCAAGTACAGGGAATTTATCGACTTTTACTAAGTGATTATTCATTACCAGTGAATATTGGAAATCCAGAAGAAATTTCTATCCTAGATTTTGCAAAAGAAATAATCGCCTTAACAAGCAGTAAGCAAAGTATTGTGTTTAAAGATTTACCTCTTAATGATCCAATGCAAAGATGTCCAGATATCACTAGAGCTCAACAAATTCTAGGCTGGGAGCCAAAAGTAGATAGAAAAACGGGTATGCAACTAACGTATGAATATTTTAAGCAGTTTTCAAAAGAAGATTTATTAAAACAAGAACATAAGGATTTTAGTAATTATATCCGCTAATTTTAAAGTAAGGGTATAAAAGATATATTCCCTTTTGTCTTAGAGCAAAGGGTAGATTTATATAAAAAAGGCATTAACGATTTAGTTAATGCCTTTTTTATTAGAATACTATTTTTTAATAGTTCAGTAAAATAAGTTATTTTTGATGCATAATTACAAACAACACAATACAATGAATATTTTATTATTAGGTTCCGGTGGACGCGAGCATGCTTTTGCTTGGAAAATGCTTCAAAGCGAACATTGCCAAAAGCTATATGTAGCTCCTGGAAATGCTGGTACAGCTCAAATTGCTCAAAACTTAGCTTTAAATCCAAATGATTTTCAAGCAGTTAAAACTGCCGTATTACAATACGATATTGATATGGTAGTAGTTGGACCTGAAGATCCTTTAGTACGTGGGATTGTTGACTTTTTTCTACAAGATCAAGAGTTGAAAAATATTCCTGTAATTGGTCCATCTCAAAAAGGAGCACAATTAGAAGGTAGTAAGGATTTTGCTAAAGAATTTTTATTTCGTCACAATATTCCAACGGCTGCATACCAATCTTTCACTAAGGATACAATAGAGCAAGGAAAGGCATTTTTAGAGACTCTGAAAGCACCTTATGTTTTAAAGGCAGATGGATTAGCAGCAGGTAAAGGAGTTGTTATTTTAGAAGATTTAGATCAGGCTAAGCAAGAATTAGAAGATATGCTTGTGGATGCTAAATTTGGAGATGCTAGTTCTAAAGTAGTTATTGAAGAATTTTTATCTGGTATTGAGCTTAGTTGCTTTGTATTAACTGACGGGAAGAGTTATAAGATTTTACCAACAGCAAAAGATTACAAAAGAATTGGAGAAGGAGACACTGGTTTAAATACTGGAGGAATGGGAGCTATTTCCCCTGTACCTTTTGCAACTAAAGAGTTCATGGATAAAATTGAACAACGTGTTGTTATTCCTACAATTGAAGGAATCAAAAAGGATAACTTAAACTTTAAAGGATTTGTTTTTATCGGTTTAATTAAAGTTGGAGACGACCCTTATGTAATTGAATACAATGTTAGAATGGGAGATCCTGAAACGGAGGTAGTTCTACCACTTGTAAAAAGTGATTTAGTTACAATATTTAAAAGTATTGCTAATGAAACTTTAAACGATATAGAAATTGAAATTCACGATAATACAGCTGCAACAGTAATGTTAGTTTCTGGTGGTTATCCAGAGGACTATGAAAAAGGAAAAGCAATTAGTGGTTTAGATCAAGTAGAAGGATCTTTAGTTTTTCATGCAGGTACTACATTAAAAGACCAAACTGTTGTTACAAATGGTGGTAGGGTATTGGCAGTTACTTCTTTAGGAGATAACTTCCAAGAGGCATTAAAAAAATCTTATCAAAACATAAATAAAATTTGTTTTGATAAGATTAATTATCGAAAAGATCTTGGATTTGATCTTTAAGATGAGACTATTTTAAGAATGAGTGGGCTGTAGTATCTTGATCATCCTCATTATTTGCTTTGAAAATTTCTAGTTGTTTTAACCAGTATACAAAGTAATAACAAGTAATCAGGATGAAAATCCAAGTCACTGTATTAGCAGCCCACCAATTTGTTAGTTCTAATTTAGCCAAATAATCCATTGGTAAAAAAAGAACTCTTTCGAATAGGAATCCAATTCCATTAAATAATGAAGTCATTTTACTTTATTTTAAATTAAATAAAATTATTTTTATTAATCCGTAATATAGGTCTTACTCTTTGTAAAAAAGAGAACACTCCATATTAGTTACAAAAATATAAAATATATAAATGTTAGCAAGTGTTTTTAGTAAAACAAAACCGATAAATTATATTATACTTACAGTGTTACTTGTTTTTGCATATGTAATTTATCAGTTAACTACTATTGAGGTACAGCAAATTACTCTTCTGGAATCAACAGAGTACACAATAGAGTTAGTGCTTTTACTATTAATGATGTATTTATCCCAATTCATTGTTTCTCGCAATAGATTGGTTAGAGATCATGCATTTGTACCTTTATTATTTGTTAGTTTTATTTTGTTTTTTCCTAGTTTACTAATAAGTGCTAAGTTAATTGTCTCTAATTATTTTATAATGTTGGCTTTAAGAAGGATTTTTTCCTTACACTCTTTAAAGCAATCTAAGGAGAAAATTTTTGATGCTTCTTTGTGGATTTTAATGGCGAGTTTATTCCATTTTTGGAGTATATTGTTTTTAATTCTACTTTTTGTAGCTCTTATTTCATTTGTACAAAAGGACTTTAGGAACTGGATTATTCCTTTATTGGCTTTTTTAACTGTCTTTATAGGTATATGTCTTTATTTACAAATCACCAATATTCCTCTGCAACAGTGGCTAGATGGAAGGTTTGATATGAGTTTAAATTTCTTATATTTTGATGATGTTTTTGCCAATATTGCCTTAGCAGTATTTGCCTCTATATCTGTTTTGTTTTTTACCTCGGAAACCTTAAGCCTTGGACAAAAAGCTTACAACATGCAAAATATGTACAAAAAGATTTTATTGACTTTTGTAATAGGGGTAGCAGTATATATTATTTCTCCAGAAAAAAGTAATGCAATTCTACTATTTTCTTTTTTCCCATTATCTATTTTAGGTGCTAATTATTTAGATAATATACCCCAAAAATGGCAACAAGAAGCCGTGGTATATTCTGTATTTATTTTGGGGTTATTTTTCTTTATCGCTCAGGTTCTCCTATAGCTTTTGGCCATAGGCTAAGTCTCCTGCATCTCCCAATCCAGGTATGATATAGTTATTTTGATCCAATCCTTGATCCAAAGTAGCAACCCATAAATGTACATTTGAAGGCAGGTTTTCTTTTAAATAACTAATACCCTCTGGAGCTGCAATAACAACAGCAATATGTAATTCTTTAGGTGTTTGATCTACCAATAGCTTATTGATTACTGCCACTAAAGATTGTCCAGTGGCAAGCATAGGGTCAATCATGATTAGTACCTTATCATTAAAAGATGGTGCAGCTTGATATTCTACTAGAATTTCACTTGTATTATCTTGTTTGTTATGGGATCTATAAGCAGATACAAAACCATTTTCCGCATCATCATAGAAATTCATAAATCCTGTATGTAGGGCTAAACCAGCTCTTAAAATAGAACACAATACTACTTTATCCTCAATACATGTAGTGTTTTTAATTCCAAGAGGCGTTTGAACGTTGATTTGCTTATACTGTAAGTTTTTACTTAGCTCATAAGCCATTATTTCACCAATTCGCTCAATGTTTTTTCTAAATCGCATACTATCTTTTTGTACATCTACATCACGTAATTGTGCTAGAAAATGATTTAAGATACTATTTTGCTCGGAGATATAGTGAATTTTCATATAAATATAATTAGTAGTATAAAAGTATTAAAACTATATTTGTAAATAAAATATTTATCATGTTTTCAGAACTAGCATTTCCTATATTCGAACAAGTAATTAAAGATTATCACACTTTTGATAATGTAGATCAACCAATTTCGAATCCTTATCCTAAAGATGATATTAAACATCTTTTATATTTAAAGAACTGGATTGACACGGTACAATGGCATTTCGAGGATATCATTAGAGATCCTCAAATTGATCCTGTAGGAGCATTAGCTTTAAAGCGTAGAATTGATGCTTCAAATCAAGAAAGAACTGATATGGTTGAATATATTGATAGCTATTTTCTTCAAAAGTATAAAGATGTAGTTATACAAGAAGATGCTAAAATTAATTCAGAAAGTCCTGCTTGGGCAATTGACCGTCTATCTATTTTAGCTCTTAAGATTTATCATATGCAAGAAGAAGCTAATAGACAAGAAGCTTCCGTAGAGCACAGACAAAAATGCCAAGAGAAATTAGATGTTTTATTAGAACAAAAGAAAGACTTAACAACTGCAATTGATGATTTGTTAAGCGATATCTCTGAAGGTAAAAAATACATGAAAGTGTATAAACAAATGAAAATGTATAATGATGAGGAATTAAACCCTGTATTATACCAAAATAAAAAATAGTTATATCTGATTTTTCAATACTAAAAGCGTGAATTTTTCACGCTTTTATTGTTGAAAAACAGTAATTACATTGATATGGAAAAACCCAAACACATTGTTATTTTCCGGCTATCTGCTATGGGAGACGTAGCCATGACTGTACCTGTTGTTCGTGCTTTAGTAGAACAACATAAAGATATTCGTGTAACCGTTGTATCTAGGCCTTTTTTTAAACCTTTTTTCCAAGGAATAGACAGGGTCGAGTTTATGGCTATTGATCTAAAGAAAAGGCATAAAGGTATCAAAGGGTTATATCAATTATACAAGGATATCAAGGCTAAGAAAGTAGATTATTTTGCAGACTTTCACAATGTATTGCGTTCTAGTTTCGTTCGAACTCTATTTAGTTTAAGTGGCGTAAAAGTTGCTGCATTAGATAAAGGTCGTAAGCAAAAGAAGGCACTTACTTCATTGAGCAATAAGATTTTCAAACCTGTTCCTACTATGTTTGAAAACCATTTAAAAACATTGGATAAGTTAGGTATTAAAGTTAACTTAGATAATCCAACATTTCCAGAAAAGCCTACATTAGCTCCTGAGCTATTACCTTATGTAAAAAGTAAAGATACCTATTGGATTGGTATTGCTCCATTTGCACAATATTCCTCTAAGGTATATCCTTTGGATTTGATGCAAAAGGTCATCGATACTTTGGCAGAAAGAGAGAAGTCCATTCTGTTTTTATTTGGAGGAGGTGAGAAAGAGGTAGCTCTTTTAAATCAATTAAAAAGGGATAACCAAAATGTAATTGTTATAGCAGGAAAGGTTAAATTAGATGTGGAGTTGAATTTGATCCATAATTTAGATTTAATGCTATCTATGGATTCAGGGAATGCTCATATTGCAGCAATGCTAGGAGTTAAGGTAATTAGCCTTTGGGGAGCAACCCATCCTTATGCAGGTTTTTCTCCTTTTAATCAACCTTTAGATTATTGTATAACTGCCGATAGAGACAAATATCCTTTATTGCCAACTTCTGTGTATGGTAATAAAGAGGTAGAGGGGTATCAAGATGTTATGCGTAGCATTGATCCAATGATGGTGTGTGATAAAGTAATTAATGAAATAAAAAAAGTATAGTTAACTATTTTTAAAAATTATAAAGATGGAGTTTGAAATTGAAAAATACATAAGAGACGTACAGGATTTTCCAAAGGAAGGGGTTGTTTTTAAAGATATTACTCCTTTATTAAATGATCATTATGCACTTGTTCAGACAACAAATGCACTTTTAGATCTTATTGGAGATCAAAAAATTGATGTAGTAGTTGGAATGGAAAGTAGAGGGTTTTTCTTTGCTACTATTTTAGCTTATAAGTTGGGTGCTGGATTTGTACCAGTTCGTAAACCAAATAAATTGCCTTGGGAGAAGATTTCTCAGGAGTTTAGTTTAGAATACGGTACAGATATCCTAGAAATGCACAAAGATGCAATCAAGCCAGGTCAAAAAGTATTAATTCATGATGATGTTTTAGCAACAGGTGGTACTGCTCAAGCTGTATGTAAATTAGTAGAATCTTTAGGCGGAGAGATTGTAGGTTTAAATTTCTTAATGGAATTAAGCTTCTTAAATGGAAGAGATAAAATAAAATCTTACGATGTAAAAAGTTTAATGACTTATTAGTGAGTTATTTAGCATATATCAATTAAAAAAATCCAATTAAAAAAATTAATTGGATTTTTTTTTAAATTAATTTGGATTTCTCAAAAATAATTCGAAATATTTGCACTTGCATTTAGCAAATAATTCAAAATGAAGCACACAAACCTACATATAGGAGATTTAAAAAACTACATCGAGCTTTCGATGTCAGTTGTGCTATTGAATTTTTTCTCGCGGTCTTCGCGGTTTTGGGCATAATTACACTTTGCCTATTCTTATATATATGATGTAGTTTTTACATCATCGATTTTTTATCCATAATTTTAATGTTTTTCAATTAACCTAAGGCATTGCTGTATACTTGTATTACGCTTTTGCTTGTGGCTACTTGGATTTTAATTCACTGATTTAGAATGAATTCAAATCAATTTCTGGTTGTACCAGCAGATCACACACATGTGGATTACGCTGAACAAATTTGTGAAGAAATGGCTCAATCTGCCAAAGCTCGTGGTACTGGTATTGCTAGGAGAAAATCCGAATACATAGCAGGCAAGATGCTTGAAGGTAAAGCTGTTATAGCACTGCATAAGGACGGAAGATGGGCAGGTTTTTGTTATATAGAAACTTGGGGCCACGGAGAGTATGTTGCTAACTCAGGTTTAATAGTTAATCCCATTTTTAGAGAAGAAGGCCTAGCTAAGGCTATCAAAAAGAGAATTTTCGAGCTATCAAGAAGTAAATATCCAGAGGCAAAAATTTTCGGTTTAACTACAGGTTTTGCTGTAATGAAAATTAACTCTGAATTAGGCTATGAACCAGTTCCATATTCTGCTCTAACCCAAGACGAGACCTTCTGGAAAGGATGTGAGAGTTGCGTAAACTTTCAAATCTTACAAAGCAAGGAGAAAAAAAATTGTTTATGTACAGCCATGTTATGGGATCCTTTGGATAAGCAAAAAAAATTGCGTAGTAAAATAGATCTTAGACAAGAGGCTAAGGAACGTTTGCAACGTATGAAAAAGAAGCAGTCCTTATTGAAGAAGCTTCAAATTCAGTTAAGAAAAACAATAAAAAAAACCCATTTATTTTAATTTATACACACAACCAAGATGAACAATAAGAAAATAGTTTTAGCATTTAGCGGAGGATTAGACACTAGCTTTTGCGTTATATATTTAAAAGAAGAATTAGGATATGAAGTACACTCTGTAGTTGTAAATACAGGTGGATTCGATCAAGAAGAGTTAGCAGAAATTGAAAAGAAAGCTTTTGCTTTAGGAGTTGCTTCTCACGTTTGTATTGATCAAACACAAAGCTATTACCAAGAGAGTGTAAAATACCTAATATTTGGAAACGTACTTAAAAACGGAACATACCCATTATCAGTTAGTGCAGAAAGAGTTTGTCAAGCAACTGCAATTGCAAACTATGCTAAGAAGATTGGAGCACAAGCAGTAGCTCATGGTTCAACAGGTGCTGGAAATGACCAAGTACGTTTTGATATGATTTTCAATATCTTAGTTCCTAATGTTCAAATCATCACTCCAATTAGAGATTTGAAATTAAGTAGAGAGCAAGAAATCGAATTCTTACAAAAACACGGAGTAGAAATCAACGCAGAGAAAGCGCTTTATTCTATCAATAAAGGACTTTGGGGAACTTCTGTAGGTGGAAAAGAAACTTTAAATTCTAGAGAGTACTTACCAGAACATGCTTGGCCAACCCCAATTACTAAAACTGGAAGTGAAACAGTAGAGATTTCATTTGTAAAAGGAGAGCCAGTTGCTTTAAATGGAGTGACTATGGAGCCAACTAAGGTGATTCAAACTCTTCAAGATATGGCTCAACCTTATGGAATTGGAAGAGATATTCACGTTGGAGATACTATCATTGGAATTAAAGGTAGAGTTGGATTTGAGGCTGCAGGTCCAGTTATTTTAGTGAAAGCTCACCATACTTTAGAAAAGCATACCTTAACAAAATGGCAATTGAGCTGGAAAGAACAATTAGGATCTTTCTATGGTAACCATTTACACGAAGGACAATTCCATGATCCAATTATGCGTGATATGGAGGCTTTCTTACAAAGTACCCAAAAAAGCGTAACAGGTACTGTTTTTGTGGAGTTACATCCTCATAGATTTGTAATAGTAGGAATCGAGTCTGCATTTGATTTAATGAGTAATGAGTTCGGTAGCTACGGAGAAATGAACAATGCTTGGACTGGAGAAGATGTAAAAGGATTCTCTAAAGTATTTGGTAACCAAACAATGATTTGGCACTTAATTAATAATAAGGAAAAATAATAATATGAAAATGCAAAAGATAAAAGTTGGTATTCTTGGAGGAGCTGGATATACAGGTGGGGAACTACTTCGTATTTTGTTGAATCATCCTGCCGTAGATATTAGTTACATTCATAGTAATAGTAATGCAAATAAAAAAGTTTACCAGGTACATCGCGATTTAATTGGAGATACTGAGTTAGAATTTACAGATGCCTTTTCTCAAGATATTGATGTATTATTCTTATGCATGGGACATGGAGATTCTAAAGTATTTTTAGATAATAATCCAATCAATGAATCCATTAAAATCATTGATTTAAGTCAAGACTATCGTTTAAAAAAGCAGGACAATCCATTTGTTTATGGATTACCTGAGTTAAATAAAGAACAGATAAAACAAAGTAGTTATATTGCTAACCCTGGCTGCTTTGCAACAGCAATTCAACTGGCTTTATTACCACTAGCTGGGCAAAACAAATTACCAGAACAAATATGCTTAACTGCACTTACAGGAAGTACAGGAGCAGGGCAAAAGCCAAGTGCAACTACTCATTTTAGCTATAGAAGCAATAATA
This sequence comes from Myroides sp. LJL115, assembly GCF_054871665.1. NCBI lineage: Bacteria > Pseudomonadati > Bacteroidota > Flavobacteriia > Flavobacteriales > Flavobacteriaceae > Myroides > Myroides sp. LJL115. The sequence goes on from NZ_JBTXLS010000009.1 coordinate 38,756, forward strand.
TATCTGTTTACAAAGCTTTTGAGCATCAGCATTTAGGTGAAATAGGACAAAGTCTGGCGCAATTACAAGACAACTATGAAAATACCATCCAATTTATTCCACAAAGGGGAGATTTTGCAAGGGGAATTTTTGTTAGCGTTGTTTTAAAAAGTAATGATTCACTAGAGGATTTGCAAGCAGTATATAAAACGTTTTATCAAGATGCTCCATTTACTTTTTTAAGTGAGGATCCAATTGATTTAAAACAAGTAGTTAATACAAATAAATGTCTTATTTCCATTGAAAAGAGTGAAGATAACATTCTAATTACATGTGCGATAGATAATTTATTAAAAGGGGCAAGTGGTCAAGCTGTTCAAAATATGAATTTAATGTTTGGCTTGCCTGAAGATTTGGGTTTAAAATTAAAAGCATCTGCTTTTTAAAAAGAAATTAAGATGAAATTATACGATGTTTATCCTTTGAATCCTATTGAAATTGTTCAAGGAAAAGGAAGTTATGTTTACGATAATAAAGGAGTAGAGTATTTAGATTTATATGGTGGTCATGCAGTGATTTCTATCGGGCATAGCAATAAACATTATGTAGAGTCTATTAAAGAACAATTAGAAAAGATAGGGTTTTATTCCAATTCCATTCTAATTCCCAAACAACAAGAAGTAGCAAATTTACTTGCAGAAGTAGCAAACTTACAAGATTACCAGTTATTTTTATGTAACTCTGGAGCCGAAGCAAATGAAAATGCATTAAAGCTTGCTTCTTTTTATAATCAAAGAAAAAAGGTTATCTCTTTTAGTGGAGCATTTCATGGAAGAACTTCTTTAGCTGTTTTAGCTACGGATAATCCTAAGATAGTAGCACCGGTTAATGAATCGGATAATGTTATTTTCTTACCATATAATGATGTAGAGGCTTTAAAGAATGCTTTTAAGCTGTATGGTAATGAAATTTGTGCAGTAATTCTAGAGCCAATTCAAGGAGTAGGTGGTATTATCGAAGCTACAAAAGAATTTGCAACTGTTATTAGAGAGCTAACAAAACAATATAATAGTGTATTTATTGCCGATGAAGTACAAAGTGGTTATGGAAGAACAGGAAAGTTCTTTGCTTTAGACCATTTAGATCTCAAAGCGGATATTTACTCTATGGCTAAAGGAATGGGTAACGGATTTCCAATTGGTGCAATTGCAGTGAGTGATCAATTTAAACCTTGGCACGGACAATTGGGAACAACCTTTGGAGGAAACCATTTAGCATGTAGTGCTGCTTTAGCAGTATTAGAGCAAATAAAAGAGCATAAAATGATTGAAAATGCTCAAGCGATAGGACAATATTTAATAGATAACCTAAAAGGCTTAGAGAAAATAAATCAAATAAGAGGTAAGGGATTAATGATAGGAATTGACCTAGATCCTTCTTTTAAAGACCTGAGAAAAGACCTTCTTTTTGAAGACCACATTTTTACAGGTACTGCTAGCCCTAATGTGATTAGATTACTACCAGCTTTAAATCTTACTAAAGAACAAGCTGATATCTTTTTAGATAAATTTAAAACTAGATTAAACCAATATTAAAAAATTCATAGAATTATGAAACAGTTTTTTAGCGTAAACGATGTACAGAATTTGGATAAGCTTGTAAACGATGCTTTACAAGGGAAAGCTTCTCCTTTTGCCGATCAGGCATTAGGGAAAAATAAAACACTTGGTTTAGTGTTTTTGAATCCAAGTTTACGTACTAGGATGAGTACTCAAAAAGCCGCCATGAATTTAGGAATTAATGTGATGGTTTTAAATATGGGTACTGATGGCTGGGCATTGGAAACCAAAGATGGCGTAGTGATGGATTCTGATAAAGCAGAACACATTAAAGAAGCTGCAGCTGTTATGGGAGAATATTGCGATATTCTTGGTTTACGTTGTTTCCCATCTTTACAAGATGCAGAACAAGATTATAGCGAAGAGCTATTCACTAAGTTTACCAAGTACTGTAATAAACCAGTAATTAGTTTAGAAAGCGCTACAAGACACCCTTTACAAAGCTTAACGGATTTAATCACGATAGTGGAGAATTGGGGATTCGATTATGATGATCAAACACAAAAATATACACCCAAAACCAAGAAACCAAAAGTTGTTCTAACATGGGCACCACATGTAAAGGCTTTACCACAAGCTGTACCTAACTCCTTTGCCGAGTGGATGTGTAAAGCGCAAGACAATGGCCTAGTTGACTTTGTAATTACTCATCCAAAGGGATATGAGCTTAAAGAAGAGTTTACACAAGGTGCTCAAATAGAATATGACCAAGACAAAGCTTTAGAAGACGCAGATTTTATTTATGTAAAAAACTGGTCTAGTTATTCAGACTATGGACAGATAACTTCTAAAGATCCACAATGGATGCTTACTTTGGATAAACTAGTTCCTACTAATAATGCAAAAGTAATGCACTGTCTACCGGTTCGTAGAGATGTAGTAATAAGCTCTGAGGTTTTAGATAGTGATAGTTCTATTGTTATTGAGCAAGCTGGAAATCGTGTTTGGGCAGCACAAGGGGTTTTAAAAGAAATGTTGAAGTAATAATAAGTCAAAGTAATAAGAGAATGCAACAAAAAATTACAGTAGTTAAAATAGGAGGTAATATAGTAGATGATGCTAAAGCATTAGAAGATTTCTTAGACGTATATGCTCAAATTCCAGGAAAGAAGATTTTAGTACATGGGGGAGGAAAGCTAGCTACAAAAATGGCTAAAGATCTGGACTTACCTACCACTATGATTCAAGGTAGAAGAGTAACTTGTGATAAGATGCTACCTATAACTGTAATGGTTTATGCAGGACTTATAAACACCACTATTACTGCTTTATTACAAAAAAGAAAGTGTGATGCCATTGGCTTAAATGGAAGTGATGCCGCAATTATCACTGCAAGTAAAAGACCTAGTGAGCCCATTGATTTTGGATTTGTAGGTGACTTCCAAGCCAAAGATGTAAATGTAAAGAGAATCGAGCAATTGTTAGATTTGGATTTATATCCTGTGTTCTGTGCAATAACAGCAGATCAAAATGGTCAACTCTTGAATACTAATGCCGATACTATTGCTAGTAATTTAAGTATTGCCTTAGCCCAAGACTATAGTGTAGACCTTATTTATTGTTTTGAACACAAGGGAGTATTAATAGATATAAAGGATCCAAACTCTGTAATATCCAATATAAACTCTAGTAGCTTTACCTCCTTATTAGACAAGGGAATTGTAAAGGATGGTATGGTACCTAAAATACAGAATGCTTTAGTTGCTACTAAACAAGGAGTAAGTAAAGTATGTATTAAATTAGCGCAGGATCTTTTAGATCCAGCCCAGGGTACAACAATAGAAAATTAGAATAATAGTTTTAAACTAAACCATTATAACATGGAAATTAAACAAATAACACAACAAAGCATAGAACTTTTAAAGCAGCTTATTCAAACACCTTCTTTTAGCAAGCAAGAGAATTTGACGGCTGAGTTAATTGCAAATTATCTTACTTCTCAAAATGTAGAAATACATCGAAAGCTAAATAATGTGTGGGCTTTTAATAAGTACTATGATCCTTTAAAACCAACGATACTTTTAAATTCTCATCACGATACTGTGCGACCTAATAAGGATTATACTAAAGATCCATTTCAAGCGCAGATTATAGAGGATAAGTTATTTGGACTAGGGAGTAATGATGCTGGAGGTTGTTTAGTTAGTTTAATTGCAACTTTTATTTATTTCTATGATCAAAAGGATTTAAAATATAATATCTGTTTAGCTGCTACTGCTGAAGAAGAAATATCTGGAAATGATGGATTAGAGTTAGTAGTTCCATTATTGGGGGATTTAGAATTCGCAATTGTAGGTGAGCCAACAAAAATGGATTTAGCAATTGCAGAGCGTGGCTTAATGGTTTTAGACTGTGTAGCGCATGGGAAAAGTGGTCATGCAGCTAGAGAAGAAGGAGATAATGCTATTTTTAAAGCAATACAAGATATTCTATGGTTTAATAGCTTTAAGTTTGAGAAAGAATCCGAACAGTTCGGTCCAATCAAGATGAGTGTTACCATGATTAATGCTGGGACACAACATAATGTTGTACCATCTACTTGTGACTTTGTTGTAGATATTAGAGTTACTGATGCATATACAAATGAGCAAGTATTAGAAATAATAAAGCAAAATGTACATTGCCAGGTTACTGCTAGATCTACACGTTTAAAGCCATCTTCTATAGCAAAGAATCATCCGATTGTATTAGCAGGGATAGAGCTTGGAAGAAGTACCTATGGCTCTCCAACAACAAGTGATCAAGCATTACTTAGTATTCCTTCGTTAAAGTGTGGACCTGGAGATTCGGCTCGTTCTCATACTGCTGATGAATTTATCTATGTTCAAGAGATATTTGAAGGAGTAGAGCTGTATATACAAATGTTAACTAAAATTGTGAAGTAAGATGAAATTATGGCAAAAAACTACTCAGGTCAATCAAGACGTTGATCTTTTTACGGTAGGTCAAGATAGAGTATTAGATTTGAATTTAGCAGCTTTTGATGTATTGGGTTCTTTAGCCCATACAAAAATGCTTTGTGCTGTTGGTTTATTAAGCCAAGAGGACTTAGAAAGTATTGAAAAAGAGCTAAAAAATATATATAAAGAAATCATCAATGGAGATTTTACCATTGAACCAGAAGTAGAAGATATTCACTCTCAAGTAGAGTTACTTCTAACAAGAAGAATAGGGGAAGCAGGAAAAAAAATTCACTCTGGAAGATCAAGAAATGATCAAGTTTTAGTGGATTTAAAACTGTATTTCCGTTTTGAAATCGAGCAAATCGTTCAAAAAACAAAAGTATTATTCGAAACCCTACAAACATTAAGTAATAAGCACCAAGACGTTTTACTTCCTGGGTACACGCATTTACAAATAGCTATGCCAAGTTCATTTGGATTATGGTTTGGAGCTTATGCAGAGAGTTTAGTAGATGATTTAGAGTTAATGCTAGCAGGTTGGAAGATTACCAATAAAAACCCATTAGGATCTGCAGCTGGATATGGATCTTCTTTTCCATTAGACAGACAGATGACAACAGATCTTTTAGGATTCCAAAGTATGAATTATAATGTAGTTTATGCTCAAATGGGAAGAGGTAAAACAGAAAGAGTTTTAGCTCAAGGACTTTCTAGTATTGCTGCTACTTTAGCTAAGTTTTCTATGGATGCTTGTTTATATATGAGTCAAAATATGGGCTTTATCAAGTTTCCGGATCATTTAACTACAGGATCAAGTATAATGCCTCATAAGAAAAATCCTGACGTATTAGAATTAATACGTTCTAGATGTAATAAGATACAAGCATTACCAAATGAGATTGCCTTAATGACAACTAATCTACCAAGTGGTTACCATAGAGATCTACAGTTATTAAAAGAAAATTTATTTCCAGCATTTGATTCTCTAAAAGAGTGTTTAGATATCTTAAAGTTAATGCTAGATAATATTGAAGTAAATCCATCTATTTTAGAAGATCCTAAATATGATTACTTATTCAGTGTTGAGGTAGTTAATGAACAAGTATTAAAAGGAGTTGCATTTAGAGATGCATATAAAGATATAGGTTTATCTATAGAACAAGGTACGTATAAGCCTTCCAAAGAGGTTAATCACACCCATCAAGGAAGTATCGGTAATCTGATGAACCAAGAGGTCAAAATGGAATTTAATCGCGTATATGGCGAATTTAATTTTGACCAAGTAAACGATAAACTAGTAAGTTTAGTGTTGTGATTTTTTGTAAAAGGTCTTTGTATAAAAAATACAAAGACCTTTTTTTATTACATTTGATCGAAGTCTACACTAATCTCATCTGATGTAACAATTGCCTGACAGGATAAGATAAGTCCATCTGCAACTTCTTCATCCGATAAAATACTATTTTTACGCATTGTAGCACTTCCTTTAGTTACTTTACACATACAAGAACTACAAATACCCCCTTGACAAGAGTAAGGTGCATCAATATCATGGTCTAATATTGCATCTAAAAGGATAGTATCCTTTTTCATTTCAAAGACAGTTTCCATATCATCTACCAATACGCTAACCTTTACTAGATCAGAACTTGCTTGTATAGGTGCAACAGTATCGTTATTTGGAGTAAATATTTCAAAAGCTACTTTTTCTTTAGAACCTTCTTTCTCTTCAATAGTATGTGCTACTATATCAATCATTGCTTCTGGCCCACATAAAAAATACTTTTGGAACTCTACCTCTTTGTGCTTATTATTAATAACAAAGTTAGTTGCTGCTTTATCAATTCTTCCAAAAAGAGCATTGTCTTGCTTTTCTCTAGAGAAAACAAAATGAACATGCAATTGCTCTGGATATTTTTGTTGTAGGTTATGTAATGTAGTGTGGAAGATAGTTTCTTGCACGCTTTTATTTCCATATACTAAAACAAACTTACTTTTAGGTTCGCTTGCAAGTACAGTTTCAATCATTGACATTACTGGAGTGATACCACTTCCAGCTACAAAGGCTGCATAATTATTTTGATTGTCTTTATTGGTTGAAAGAGTAAACCTACCTTGTGGTAAATCTACCTCCAGAGTATCACCTACTTTAAGTTCTTTATTAGCATAGTTTGAAAAAACACCATTTTCAACATTTTTAACCACAATACGAACATCTCCAGATTCAGGAGTGGAGCAAATAGAATATGCTCTTCTTATTTCTTTTTGGTTATAAGTATGTTTAATGTTTATGTATTGTCCTGCAATAAAATTATAGTCTTTTTGAAGTTGTGCAGGAACATCAAATAGAATAGATACCGCATTAGGTGTTTCTTGACGAATTTCCTTTACAGTTAATAAATTAAATTTAGACATAGTTTTGCTTAGTTTGTAAAAGACAAAAATACGAAAGACAAAGAGTTAAATGAAAATTAAATGAGATAAGAACTAAAAATAATATGCAAAGTCTAGCGAAATTGTCTCATTTTATCATTTTAGAATTAAAGGGTATAAGAATGTTACTTTGTTTTTTGCTGAAAATAGAAAAATACACCTTCTTATCTCCTGGGAAAAAAGAGTTATTCAATATACAATCAGACAATAAAGTGTCATGTCAACACAAAGGTTTATAGCTACTGCTTTACAAACTTCTTACTTGTATAGTATAATAAGTATTAAATAATGTAGGAATAGGTATTAAGACCTTTTCTAGGTTAGGGTACTCTAGAGTATTTAGGTATTTAACTCTAACCATTAAAAAACGCTTACAAAAGATTTAAAAATCCTTTATAAGCGTTCTATTATTTTTTTAAAAGCTATTTTTCTAAAAAGGGTTATCCCTTTAAAAAAATGGCCTTTTATATTCTATATCCTTAGATAGGTTAGAAGTTCGTTTTAAATTGTTCTAAGAAACGTACATCATTTTCATAGAACATACGAATATCTCCGATTTGGTATAAAAGCATAGCAATTCTTTCTATTCCCATTCCAAATGCGAATCCACTGTATTCATTAGGATCAATGTTACAGTTCTTTAAAACGTTAGGATCAACCATTCCACAACCCATAATCTCTAACCAACCAGTACCTTTTGTAATACGGTAATCTGTTTCAGTTTTTAAACCCCAGTAAATATCTACCTCAGCACTTGGCTCAGTAAATGGGAAATAAGATGGACGTAGACGAATCTTTGATTTACCAAACATCTCTTTTGTAAAATATAAAAGAGTTTGTTTTAAGTCAGCGAAAGAAACATCTTTATCAATGTATAGTCCTTCTACTTGATGGAAAATACAGTGAGAACGAGATGAAATCGCCTCATTTCTAAATACTCTTCCTGGAGAAATAGTACGTAAAGGAGGAGTATTCTTTTCCATATAACGAACCTGTACCGATGAGGTATGTGTTCTTAATAGGTGTTCTGGATTTGTTTGAACAAAGAAAGTATCTTGCATATCTCTTGCCGGGTGATATTCCGGAAAGTTTAATGCAGAGAAGTTATGCCAATCATCTTCAATCTCTGGACCTTCTGAAATATTAAATCCAATAGAGTTAAAGATATCCACAATTTGATTCTTTACTAAAGAAATAGGGTGTCTAGATCCAATTTCTGTAGGATATCCAGGACGTGTTAAATCTCCAAAAAGACCTTGAACATCTTTAGAGTCTAACTCATCTTGAATAGACTTTACTTTATTTTCAATAGTGCTTTTTAATAAATTAATCACCTGTCCAAACTCTTTCTTCTGGTCATTTGGAACTGTTTTAAAGTGGGCGAATAAGTCATTTAATATTCCTTTTTTAGATAAGAATTTAATTCTGAATTCTTCAAGGGTTTCTTTGTTGTCGGTGGTAAACTCTTGCGCTTGACCAACGTATTCTTTTATTTTATCTATCATCTTAAGTAAAGTAAAAAGCAAATTTACTGCTTTTCAATTAGACATTAAAATTTTAAAACCTTATTATGAATATAATTAGGGAAGTTTATGCTTAATCTATGAATTTTGAAGCCAAGAAATAATTTATAATAGCTTCTTTCATTAAAACGGATTGCTCTCCTGCTTTTAAAGCTGGTAATTCTGCTTTGATATTATAATGAGGCCACCCATCTTGATCATAGTGATCAAACTCGTAATAGCCATAAGGCTCTAATAAACGACAGATCGCAATATGCATTAAATTAACCTTATCGTCTTTCTTATATTTTTTCTTAAATTTGCCCCTTTCCTGTATACCGATTAAATATATTATAGATTCTAAGTCTAATGTATCTCCATCGGCAAACTTATCGGATATTTTTTGAACAAGGGTATCCCACCTGTGTTTCATTTGTTCATCTCTTGCCATATGCTTATATATATAAAGTATAGCAAAGATACGATTTACAATTGAGTGTAATTTAGAGAATGTATTAACTTAATAAACAAATTATGATTTTAGATATAATAGTGGGTATCGCTTTAATATTCGGTATTTATAAAGGAGCAAAAAATGGGTTGTTTGTATCAGTAGCTGCATTTATTTCCTTATTGATAGGTGTAATTGCCGCTTTAAAGTTTTCCAATGTAGTCAAAGAGGCGTTGTTTTCTTATTTCGGATGGGACTCTACCTTTTTACCTTTAATCTCTTTTTTGATTACTTTTTTTGCTGCTATTTTAGTAGTAAAGTTCATAGCTAAATTGATTACCAATTTATTACAAGCAGTTTATTTAGGTTTTGTTAATAGAATATTTGGTGCTGTTTTTCAAGTTTTCGTAGTTGTTTTACTTGTGAGTTTAGGACTTAGCCTTTTTGATAAGTTTAATGCTAACTTCGCTTTTGTTACTGCAAAGGAGTTAAATACATCTTATAGTTATAGAGTATATTTAGAGTTATCTCAACATTTTTTTCCTAGTTTCTTTTCTTTAGTAAATAACTTATTTGAAAAAAGCGTAGAGGTAATCAATACATCTACGCCTTCGTTTAATTCAGATTCTTTCTAAAAATTTTTCAAGGATTTTTTAGGAACCCATCCTTGTTCTAGGTTGTCTAGTTTTACTCTTACCCAAAGAGATTTGTCTTCTAAAAGATATACTTTAGTTCCTTTATGTAATTTTATAATAGTCTCAGAATTACTCCTAGGCTCTTGCTTTAGTTCCACTGTGTTTTCCCATAATAGGGCTGAAGGGGTTTCTAAGTGGAAGTTTTCTTCAAAATAAGCGCAGTATGTTGTAAACCCTATGGAAAGTATACCCAGTACAAATAAGCAGAAAAATATTCTTTTTAAAGTAGGGCTCTTAGCCAAATAGAAAACAGCAAAGAGTACAACTAATACAAAAGCTAATGTGGTAGTAATAAAAGCCCAGTCATCTGGACTTAACTTTCCTATACTTTGATGTATAATGTCTTGATTATTGTACTTCTTAATAATAGTTATATCATCTTCTAAATTTGCTTTTGCATGATCTAAGTTAGTTATGATATCCTTATCCGTGGGAGCAAGAAGTAGTGCTTTTTCAAAATAATAGACAGCTTCTACATCCTGTTTTGTTTTAAAGTAAGCATTACCTAAGTTATAATATAACTCTGGGGAATCTGTTACCTCTTGACTTAACTCCAAATAAGACTCTATAGCCTTTTTATACTGTTCTTTTTTATAGAAGGAATTGGCTTGTTTAAATTGCTCTTGAATAACTTTAGGATCATTTGCATAGCTTATTATATTAAATAGCAGTAAGAGCAATGTGATGTATTTTTTCATTGTCTATTTAATTTGTTTTTCTAACTCTGCAATTATATTAATAGCAGTTTGATAATCTTTGTTACTATCTACTTTTTCTGAAGGGGTATATCTAGCCCACTCACAAGCATTCTTTAAGTCTATAAAACTTTGAATGCTGGAATCCTCTATTTGTCTTTCCTTCAATAGCTCTTTTATATTATCATTACTCATTTGAGTAGTTTCTATATTTAATTTAGCTTTAAGGAAGTTATGAAGACACAGCTCTAATGCTTCATAGAATAGATCTTTGTCTTTTAAGTGTTTTTTAGCTTGGCTTAAGTATTTTCTTGCTAATTTATTATTTGCTTTTAATTTATTTCCAAGGACATCTTTTGTTGCGTTTTTTCTAGTTTCTACGATACCAACAACTAAAAAGATAGCAACTAAAGCTGATGCGTTTAAAACATAAAACAATGTAGAAGACCAATAGGTAGATCTATATGGAGAAACCCTATTTAAAGTTTCTTTTATTGGTTGAAATAACTCTTGTTCATTTACTAAAAGATCCCCTTGTAATTCTTTGTTTGTAGGTAATGTAGGACCTTCTAATACATTAATGGTAATACTATCTGTCGAGATAGTTTTATATGCTTTAGTGCTTAAATCAAAGTAAGAAAAATGCATGGGCTCAATACTATAGTCTCCTTGGTATTGAGGGATAATTGTGTAGTCATTCTTTCTACTTCCTTGAATACCATATATACCTGTATTTACCTTCTCACTATAGATAGGGTCATATATTTCTAAGGCTGAATTTGCTTTAGGAGTGGGCATTTTTAGTAGGTTTAGATTACCTCTACCACTTACCTCTACCTTTAAGTTAAGCATTTCCCCAGCTTTTAACTGTGTTTTACTTGGAGTTGCTTTGAAATCAAAACTTCCCACAGCCCCAGAAAAGTCTGCAGGTTTTCCTGCTTCGGGTAAAGCCTTGGCTGTTATTTTTACGGAATTGGTTGAAAATTCTTGTTCAACATACCCGTATTCTGGAAATCCAAAGAAATCTCTTCTACCTGTTAATACTTGTGCTTGTACATCTAATATTAGAGGGTCAATAGTAAAGTCACCTACTTCTTGGGCCATTAATACATCCTGTTTAATTAGTATAGAATAATAGGGCTCTCCTTTATAGGTTGTTTCTACTGGATGTGGGTCTGGAACTTGTACATTATGTACCCAGAACTTATCGAAAGTAGGTATCTTCTTTCCTGCGTATCCACTTAAACCTTCTCTGAAATAGATTTTATAACTAATAGTAACTGGTTCGTTTATATAAGGATTTCGATTAGAAACTTCTGCAACTAAATGAATGGTTTCTAAGGATTGGGTTTGAATAGAGTTTAAGTTATTTACCTGAGCATCTGATTTTACTGCATCAGTGACATTTACAGATATTGCTTGTGTTTTATACACTTCTCCTTTAATGTCAATACTTGCACTTCCAATTGTAATTTTACCCTTTCTAGTTGGTTGTAGCTGGAAAGAATACGTCTTATTAAATGATTTCTTTCCATTGATCCACGACACGCTAACACTTTGGTTCGGCCCAGAAATTATTCTAAAACCTTCAAAGTTTGGAGCCTTAAAATAGTCTCCGTCTTCATTCATTGAAAATTCTACTGTAAGACTTTGATTTAGTGGAATACTTTCTTTATTAACACTCGCTTTAAAATAAGACTGTGCTAAAAGGCAAGTACTACTAACTAGAAGTAGAATTAAAAAAAAATATCTTTTAAAATTATACATAATGTTTTACCAGTCTTTTTTACGTTGATTTTTCACCGGTTCTCCTTTTATAGAATCTGTCGGAGTACCAAAGGTACCATTGCCCTTTTTAATTAATCGATCTTGTACCTGTTTTTCATCTCTTTCTAAGGACTCTAAGATGTTTTGCATTTGTTGCTCACTCATAGGACCTTGTTGAGGTTCAGGTTGCTGATTATCTTGGTTGTCCTGATTATCTTGGTTGTCCTGATTATCTTGGTTGTCCTGATTATCTTGGTTATCCTGATTATCTTGGTTGTCCTGATTATCTTGGTTGTCCTGATTATCTTGGTTGTCCTGATTATCTTGGTTATCCTGATTATCTTGGTTATCCTGATTATCTTGGTTATCCTGATTATCTTGGTTATCCTGATTATCTTGGTTATCCTGATTATCTTGGTTATCCTGATTATCTTGGTTATCCTGATTATCTTGTTCTTCTTGTTTATTTAGTTCTTTTGCTAAAGCATAATTATATCTTGTTTGCTCGTCTTTAGGATTATTTTTCAGAGCTTCTTTATAGGCTAATTCTGCTTCTTTATAGTTTTTTTCTTGCATGAAAGTATTACCAATATTATGGTAAGCTTGGTGCTTTTGTTCTTTGGTAGTTGCACTTTCAATTGCATTGGTATATGCTGTTCTAGCTTCTTTAATACGGCCCTGCTTCATTAAGGCATTACCCATATTATATTGAGCTGTAGAGCTTGTATTTAATTTTGAATTAGCAATTCTGTAAGAAGCCTCTGCTTGTGAGTACTGTTCACTGGTATATCCTTCATTACCTTTGCTCAATGCTCTAGCTCCAGATTGGGCCATAGCAATACTAGAATAAAAAGTAAGGAGTAAAATAGTTAAAAAGTTTTTCATAGGATGTAAAATCTTTATTCTTTTGGCTGCTTGTCATTAAATAAATTCCATTTTTCTAACCACTGTGTTTTGCGCTCTAGTATAAATGTATTGATAAATAATAGTGCAAATGCCAATGCTAAAAACCATTGAAATTGAGATTGAAACTCCGCAATTTGCTGGGACTCAAAATCTGTTTTCTCTATTTTTGATAAGTCATTTTTAATTAAGTCTACTACTTCTTGGGTATTAGCTCCATAGTAATACGCCCCAGAGGTTTGTTTAGCTATTTGTTCTAAAGTAGAAGGGTTTAATTTGGTTATAACCACTTGGTCATCCCAATCTCTTTTATAAGATGTACCATTTTTGTCTGAAATAGGAATTGGTGCTCCTTTCTCTGTTCCAACTCCGATGGTGATAATCTTAATGCCCTTTTTCTTTGCAATTTCGATAGCACTTTGCATGTCATCTCCATGATCTTCACCATCACTAATTAGGATCATCACTTTACTAGTATTAGGATTATCATAGTAGTTACTTGCTACTTGAATAGCCTGTGCAAAGGCAGTACCTTGGGAAGAGACCATATCTGTATTCATGGATTGTAAATACATTTTTGCAGCATAATGATCTGTGGTGATAGGCAATAACGGGAAGGCGCTCCCTGCATAACCTACGATACCTACTCTATCTGGCCCCAGGTTATTGATAATCTGTGAAACTAATTGTTTCATTTTAGCTAACCTATCCGGAGCCATATCTTGTGCTAACATACTCTTAGAGACATCTAGAGTAAAAACAATGTCTACACCTTGTCTTTTTACTGTTACAATTTTTGTTCCAATTTTAGGATTAACAAGAGCTATAATAATGAATAGTAATGCAGCAAGTGGTAAAATAGCTTTTATTATTACTTTACTAAAAGATTGATTAGGCGCTAATAACAGTATTGCTTTTGGTGAAGCAAATTCAGCTTGTTTTCTTTTTCTCCACAATATATCTACAATAAACAATACAATAAGTACTGCTATTGGTATAAGTAAAAAAAAGTATTTTGTTTGATCTAGTTCCCACATAATATCTTATATAAAACCTCTAAATAATGTTCTTCTTAGAATAAAGTTAATGCTTAATAATCCAAAACTAATCAAGGCCAATATGTGGAACTTCTCATCTGTGTTTACAAACTTTTGCTCATCAATCTTGGTTTTTTCTAGCTGATTAATTTCTTCATAAATGTTTTTTAAGCTTTCTGTATCTGTTGCTCTAAAGTATACCCCATTAGTGATATTGGCTATCTCTTTCATAAGCTCTTCATCCAGCTCTACTGGAATTTTCTCATAAACAATTTCACCATTTGCTTTCATACCAACTGGAGATTCTGCTAAGCCATTAGATCCTATTCCGATAGTATAGACTTTGATATTATATTGTTTAGCTATTTCAGCAGCCATTAAAGGGTCTATAGCACCTGTGTTGTTTACACCATCTGTAAGTAATATGATTACTTTACTTTTAGATGGGCTATCCTTCAAGCGGTTTACTGCTGTTCCTAGTCCTACGCCTATGGCTGTTCCATCTTGGATATCGTTGGAATACTGAATGTCCTTTAAGGCATTTAAAATTAAAGGTTTGTCACTAGTTGCAGGTGTTTTTGTATAAGCTTCTGCTGCATAGATAACAATCCCAATGCGATCTGTAATACGTTGTTTAACAAAATCAGAAGCTACATTTTTAAGGGCCTCTAGTCGGTTAGGTTTTAAATCCTTGGCTAACATACTTCCTGAAATATCCATTGCCATAACAATATCAATCCCATGGGTCGAATGAACATGGTTGTGTACGCTAACAACTTGTGGTCTTGCTAAGGCTACTATAAGTAATGTCATTGCCAATAGTTGCAAAACTATTTGAATAGGAAGAAGCTTTATAATTGGGGAGGTATATCCTTGAAAGGCTTCTATAGAACTTAGTTTTATAGTAGGACGATGTTTTTTTCTATTGCGATACCAAACATAAAAAGCGATTGGTAGCAATAAAAAAAGCCAAAAAAATTCAGGATTTAAAAAACTTATATCTCTCATTATTTTTTCACTTGTTTATAGAGGATGGACTCAAAAATTCGATTCGAAAGCTCTAACGCTGCCTCATCTTTTTGTCGATAAAATATCCAAACTTGATCTGTATTTATACCAAATTGAGTAAATACAGTTTGGAATTCCACTTGTTCTACTTTACTATTTGGGGTGGGCTTGAATTCAAAGTTTCCTTGAATTTTAGTTCCTTTTACTCCATTAGAATTTTCAAAAGTACTTTGGTCAAAATTTATATCTTTTATATTGTAATTTTGAGTTAATAGGGTAATAAACTGCTTGATAATTTGACCTTGGTTTACTTTGTGATCCTTTACCATGGTCAAATTATTTGCGATAATAAATATAGGATCCTCTAGTTCATTAAAACGGAACTGTTCAATGTATTCAATTCCTTCTAGTTTAGCATCTTTTATAGTTGGTTCATTCTTGTGTGTTAATACAGAAGGAGTAGATAAAGTAATCCCTGGACTATATCCATAGGTACTTTGTATCCATTGTTTTTCTAATAGGATTTTGGTAGAATCAAAAGTGAAGAAATTATATTCCTTTTCGCTTTTTGTATTTATCAAATATACTATTCCTGTTACTAGTAGCAGCAACGAGGTTACAGCTATTGGGAGCCAGATTCTAAATCGCATTCTTTTTTTCTTGCGTTCTTCGCGTAATCGAATACGCATAGTTTGATTGGCTGCGGAAATAGGATAGGCGATATTTATATCGTAAACAATTTTTTGAATTTTATTTGTATCGGATAGTATTTGTTGTTCAGAAGGCTGGCTTTTAGCAAATTTTACTAAGTCAGATGTTTCTAAAATACGCTTAAATTCAGCTATCAACTCTGGTTGAACTTTAATATCCTTATCTTTTAAAGTATGTTTTAAAAGGGTAAGAATCTCAAAAGTAGTAAGCTCATGTGCAGAAATATCGAAGGTATCCTCTAAGAAGGATCGTACAATATTACTCATATCCGAATAATACGGTTTAGCTCCTTGCTTTGTCCAGTTTTTACGAAGCTCTAACTTTCTTAATTTTTTAGATGCTTTTTCAAAAGGTGTTTTGTATTTATCTTCCTCTGTTAAGTTTTTATCTTGTTGGTACTTTATATAAAAGAAGGTTAGTATACCTAGAATAAAAGATACTATAATGAAGAAAATATAATACCAATAGGTAGAAAAGGATGCTCCAGCAGTAGAAATATCTTTAATAGGATATAATGGTGTTTTCAGAGTATCTACTTCTACGCCTAAAACATCTATTGCAATACTCTGGGTTTTGTATAGTTTATCTCCAATTACAATCGGTAATTCTGGCAATTGGTGCTCCCCTTGGTCAAATTGGGTAAGTTCATACTTTTTAATAAGCTCCATTAAATCACCAGATACAATGGTATCTACAGGCCAAGCTTCCAATACGTCAAAATCTCCTAAAGTAGGGGTATCTGGAAAAGACACTTTATCCTGTGTATTGGCATGAACTCTTAAGGTCAATGCAAAACTATCTCCCATTTTGATGGAAGTAGTGTCTACTTTAGTTTCAATGGGATCTTGCGCATAAAGTGACCCAATTAAACTACATATAAAAATTAAAGTATATAAATATTTATGTTTCATTTTGCTGCAATTATCTTGATTTAAAATAACCTAGAAGTTTCTTAACGTAACTCTCACCAATTTCTATATCAATGCTTCCTGCTCCTGATCTAGAGAATAGTTTTTTAAATTGATCTTCCCTTTGTAAATAATTTTCTAAATACTTTCTTCTTCTTGTGGAATCGGAACTATTTATAAGTAGTTCCTGCCCTGTTTCGGGATCGAAAATATTCATAATACCAACATTGGGAATTTCCTTCTCTCTTTTATCAAATACTCTAATAGCTGTTAAATCATGTTTTTTAGCAGTAATTTTTAAAGTAGGTTCAAATAAAGGAGTTATAAAGTCAGATAAAATGAAAACAATAGCTTTCTTTTTTATTACTTTAGATAAGTACTGTAAAGCAAAACCCACATCTGTTTTGTTACTTTTTGGTTGAAAGTCAACCAATTCACGAATTATGCGCAATACATGAGTTTTCCCTTTTTTGGGTGGTATAAATAATTCTATTTGATCAGAAAATAGAATTAATCCAATTTTATCATTGTTTTGAGTGGCAGAAAAGGCCAATGTAGCAGCTATTTCTGTTACGATATCACTTTTAAATTCATCGGCAGATCCAAAGTCTTGAGAACCACTAATATCTACAAGAAGCATCATAGTTAACTCTCTTTCCTCTTCAAAAACCTTTATATAAGGTTCATTATACCTAGCAGTTACATTCCAGTCAATTGCCCGAATATCATCACCGAATTGGTATTGTCTTACCTCTGAAAAAGTCATCCCACGTCCTTTAAAGGAGGTATGGTATTCTCCGGAGAAAATATGATCACTTAAACGCTTGGTTTTGATTTCTATTTTTTTGACTTTTTTTAATAACTCTTTGGTATCCATAACAATATTCTATGCAAAAATGTTGAACCTTAAAAACCTATTTGTTTCATAACAAATAGGTTCGTTTATTTTAAATTATAGTTTATTAATGTCTATTAAGGAACTTCTATCTCGTTGACAATTTGGTTAATAATATCAACAGTTGTGATGTTTTCTGCTTCTGCTTCATAAGTTATTCCAATTCTATGTCGTAGTACATCAACAACTACAGCTCTTACATCTTCAGGAATAACATAACCTCTTCTTTTAATAAAAGCATAAGCTTTAGCTGCTGTAGCTAAGTTAATACTTCCACGAGGAGAAGAACCAAAACTTATTAGTGGCTTTAATCTTTCTAATTTGAAGTCTTCTGGATAACGTGTAGCAAAAACTATATCTAAGATATATTTTTCTATTTTCTCATCCATATAAACTTGTTTAACCACTTGTTGGGCTTTTAGAATTTGTTCTAAACTTACAACAGGGTTAATTACAGGTCTTTGACCTTCTAAATTTTGACGAATAATTAATCTTTCTTCTTCTAATTTAGGGTAGTCTATTACAGTTTTAAGCATAAAACGGTCCATTTGAGCTTCAGGTAAAGGATAGGTTCCTTCTTGCTCAACTGGGTTTTGGGTTGCCATTACTAAGAAAGGACGTGGTAATGGATAAGTTGTATCTCCAATGGTTACTTGCTTCTCTTGCATTGCTTCTAAAAGAGCAGATTGCACTTTTGCAGGAGCTCTGTTTATTTCGTCGGCAAGTACGAAGTTTGCAAAAATAGGTCCTTTACGAATCGAAAAATCATTTTCTTTTACGTTATAAATCATCGTCCCAATAACATCAGCTGGTAATAAATCGGGAGTAAATTGAATTCTACTAAAGCTACCTTTTACAGCCTGTGACAAAGTGTTAATTGCAAGTGTTTTAGCAAGTCCAGGAACACCTTCTAATAAAATATGTCCTTGGCCAATTAAGCCAATAAGCAGTCGATCAATCATATGTTTTTGACCAACAATTGCCTTGTTCATCTCCATGGTAAGGAGATCAATGAAAGCACTTTCTCTTTCAATTAGTTCATTTAACTCACGAATATCATAATTTGATGCTGTTGTATCCATACCTGTTTTTTTGTTTAAATACCCTCTTTTCTAATACTTTACGCAAATTGGAAAATTATTCCATACAAAGTTGTTAAAATATGGTTAAATATATAGTTTTAAATACTCAATTAACACTGATTTATATTTTTCTTTTTACTATTTTTAAGTACTAAAAATTAGTTAGTTGTGATTAATAAACGCCTACTTATAAAAAACATCCTGGCATACTATGATGAGAATAGCTTTTATGATAAGAAAAGGCAATTAAATCTTCATACTGCAAATGGAAAAGCAAAGTTTTTGAAGCACATTTGTGCACTATCTAATTCAAATCCCTTGAATAATGCTTACCTTTTAGTTGGGATTGAAGATAAGGAAAATTCTATAATTGGTGTAGATTTTTATGATGATAGTAAAATTCAGAATTTGGTCAATGCGTATTTAGATAACCCACCTACTATAACGTATGATAATGTTTCTTTTGACTCTTTGTCCCAAGATAAAGTTATAGGATTAGTTACTATTGGTCCTAAATCTGGTTTGACCAGTTTTAAAAGAACAATATCTATTATAACTAGGGGCACCTACTTTTATCGTATAGGAAGTACTTCTGTGCCCAATGCTGAGGCAAGTGCTGTTCAAGATAATTCAGCAATGGTATCTAGTATTGAGAAGAACTCATGGAATAATCTTCAGACAACTCTTCAAAGTGTGGTTAATTTTGTGACAGTAACCCATAAAGATATGAAACCAAAATACGAAGTTTTCAAAGAACAATTCGTTATTTGTTGGGCTGGTAATAAGACCATGGTCAAAGGTACCACCTTTTATTCTCGCATGGATATTTCTTTTATCAATGAGCAAATTAAATTATTCTACTCTGATTTAGATTCGGTGACTCTTTTTTATAACCAAGATGAATTTGTTATAACAGAGTATTTAAATCTAGGTTTAAATGATAAAACTAGTTTTTATCCCTTTATGGAAGTAGCCATAAATTTTTTAGATAATGGAACCTATACTATGGAGCACACAATGCTTTTTGAAGCTCCAACTTATAACATAAATATTCTAAGACATATTTATCAAAGTTGCCTTAAGATTATTACTAAAATAGCTCAGTCGGTAAGTTTAACTTCCAAAGAAGAGAAAGGACTCTCTAAGTTGTGTTTTAACCTAATGCTGTGTTATCTCAATGGAATGGATAAAGCCAAAGAAGATCTTTTAAGTATAAAAGATTATTTGAAGAAACATAAAGATCCGACCCTATTTAAGGACTTTAAAGAAGTAATGCGTATTTTGCGTAAACTGAAATATGAAAAGGAAATTGAAAATGAGTAGAACATTAGTTATTGGAGATATACACGGAGGTTACAAAGCTTTAGTCCAAGTTTTGCAAAGGGCAGAAGTTACCCCTGAAGACAAGCTGATTTTTTTAGGGGATTATGTAGATGGATGGAGCCAGAGTCCACAGGTGATAGATTTATTATTAGAATTAGATAAGACCAATATTTGTATATTTTTAAAAGGTAATCATGAAGGTTTATTTTTAGATTGGCTTAGTACAAAAGAAAGAAATGTCCTTTGGGAAAAACACGGAGGCATGAGCACCATAGAAAGTTATGAGAACTTAGATCCCGTTACAATGGAAAAACAACTTCAATTCTTTCACAATTTAAAGTATTATTACAAGGATGATCAAAATAGATTATTTGTACACGGAGGGTTTACAAACCTGCGTGGAGTAGAGGCAGAATTTTTTCAAGAAAATCTGTTATGGGATAGAACGCTTTGGGAAATGGTTTTAAGTCTTGATATTAGCTTAACCCATACGGACCCTTTTTACCCCCAAAGACTTAAGCTTTACCATGAAATATACATAGGACACACGCCTGTTACAAATGTTGGCTTTACAAGCCCAACTAATCGTGCAAATGTTTGGAATATGGATACAGGAGCTGCTTTTAAAGGCTGTGTATCTATTTTGAATGTCGAAAGTAAAGAGTATTGGCAGAGCGATTCTTTGGTAAGTTTATACCCAAATGAGATAGGGAGGAATTAGTCATAAAACAGAAATTATTATCTTTACAACAAATTGAAAAAATATGAAAAGAATTATTCTAGGACTTCTCTTAGTAGGGTGTTCATTTAGTGGTTTTTCACAAGCACTAAATGAAGTAAAGGTAAATGTATTAAACGTTATTGTTTTAGGATCTGTTGAACTAGGTTATGAGCATTTTATAGACCATAATCAAAGTATTGGCGCTGACTTAATCATAAATGATCGTTTTTCTTATCATTCAGAAAGAGATAGTAAAGACCAAAAGTTTAAGACAAGTAGTCTTGCTTTTAACTACAACTATTATTTTGGAGGGAAAACAGGAGCTAATGGTAGCGGTTATGTGATAAGTCCTTTTGTTAAGTACAGGTTTGGTAACTTTAAGGAAAATAAGTTCGATACCACTTTAGATCAAAATATTCGTGTAAAAACAGATATGGATAGTTTTATTTTTGGTATTGGAGTAGGGTATAAATGGGCACTTGGAGACTCTTTTACCATTAGTCCATTTGCAAGTATTGCACGTAACTTTAGCTCAAAAGTAAATGATCGTTTTTCAGCAATTGAGTTTAATGCTGGATTAAATTTAGGATATAGATTTTAATAAGAAAATACATCTATGCATGTAGTTTCTCTTTAAATACAAAAAAGGGGATGTCTCACAATTGGAGACATCCCCTTTTTTGTTTAATAAATATCGTATTTTACTTAGTATAATTTAATTATTTAATCTGAAATATAAACTATACCTAATAAATTACTTCTGAATGACAGCGAAGTAGCCTTTATGAAATAGGTCCATTTTTTGTCCTTTATATAATTTATTTGGTATGTTTTTTATCGGCTTGTAAGACAGTGTGACAAGATTTACATGTTCTTAATTCTAAAGAATTATAAAATGTTTCAAAATGCTTTAAAAAATCTGTCTCTATATCTTCTAATACAAAATATACTTCATAGAGTTTCTCATTACAATTTTCACAATACCATATTAAACCATCCTTACTATTGGCTGCTTTTCTTTTTTGCTCTACCACTAGACCTACAGAATCTTTTGTTCGAATAGGTAAATGAGGCATCTTGGGTGGAAGTAGAAAGATATCTCCCGCTTCAAGGGTAATTCTTTTACGCTGGTTGTTTTCTTGTATGTCAATATAGATTGTTCCCTGAAGTTGAAAGAAAAATTCTTCGGATTCATTATAATGAAAATCTTTGCGGGCATTTGGGCCACCAACAACCATTACAATATAATCATCTGAAAGAGGGTAAATATTTTTGTTCCCCACTGGTGGCTGTAATAAATGCTTGTTTTCTTCAATCCATTTATAAATATTAAATGCCGGTTTTACTGTCATATTTTATAAAAACTAATTGCTTCGAGTTAACCATAATTGTGGATTATTAATATCCGTATTATGAGTTAATAAGAATTTTAAAATTGTTTTACCTGAACTATTTGTGTTAATAGTTCCAATATCTTGTTTTAAGGTTACTTTTTGTCCAGGGCTTACCCAAACTTGGTTCAAATTTTGGTAAACTGTAATATAGTCCCCATGCTGAATTAAAACAGCTTTATTTCCACCAGATAAAACTTGTACTTGAAGTACCTCTCCTTGGAAAACAGCTCTTGCTTTAGAACCAGGTTCAGTTGAAATTTCTAAACCACTGTTGTGGATAGTTAGGTGTTTTTGGGTATGGTGAGGCTGGTCTCCATAACCAAGAGAAACATATCCTTTTTCCACTGGCCAAGGTAGTCTACCTTTATTGGCTTTAAAGTTACTAGCCTCTATTTTTCCCTCTGGAGTTAATTCAAAGGTTGCTTTGGCAGTAGAAGTGCTAGTTGTAGATTTTCCTGCTGCTTCTCTTGCCTTTTTATTTGCTAATGCAATGGCTTCTTGAATTAACTTTTTGATTTGTCTATCAATTTGATCGGTTTGCTTTTGCTTTTCAACAATTTGGGCATTATAGGTTTTTTGGTCTTTTTTCACCAAAGCGATTAGCTCTTTTTGTTTACCTAAATCATCCTCTAAAGCCTTTTGACTTTTTTGTTGCTCTGCTAAAAGTGCTCTTTGTTTAACTTTCTGCTTTTCTAAATCAGCAATAGCTAGATCCAATACTTTAGCCTTTTCTTGTAATTCAATGGCCTGCTCATTTCTATATTGAGCATATTGTTTTAAATATTGCACCCTTTTATAAGCTTGTAAAAAGTTATCCGAAGACAAAATATACATCAACTTACTTTGATTAGATTTACTTTGATAGCTTTTTACTATAATTTGGGCATAGTCTTGTTTTAAAACTTCAATTTCTTTTTGCAGTTTAGTGATTTCAGCTTGCTTTTGATTAATGGTTCTATTTGTTGCTTGTATTTGCTGCTGAACATTCTTAATCAAAGCTTGATTTAGAGAAATCTTGCGATTGTACTCTTGGATTTCTGATAATATATTTCTTTCCTTAGTCTGCTCTACCTGCAATAGCTTTTGTACAGACTTAATTTCAATTAAGATCTGTTGCTTTTTGCGCTCAAGTTGAGCTTGGGTTTGTTGAGCATAAACCCCAAGAGTACATAAACTAAGAACTAGAGTAATATAAATGGATCTCATGAAAATAGACTTAATTGAAAGTTATACGCGTATATCCTTTAGGAACATTATAGTGTAAGTTAATTTGTTCATTAAAAGAAACTTTGTCGTAACGTAGGTCCAAATTTATAACTTTTTCTTGTTGTGCTTGTATATTAATTTGATTTGGAGCAGTATATTTTCCAATTTTCTTATAAGAATCATAATTAATAGTAACGATTCTCTGATTTTCTGGTTCTATTATTTGTTCTTTTTTAAGTAATGCGTTTTTATCTTCAAAGAAGTAATTCGATGCATTACCATTATCTTCTATAGAAGATACCTTATGCCATCCTTTTTCAATAGAGGATTGGAGTACTTCTTGTTTATTATAGCTATCTAGAACTTGTCCTAAGAAAATATTTTGAAGGCGATTAAAATTAAGCTCCGTTCCTAACCATGTATTTAATATGGAATAATCCCCATCGAAGTATACCTTATTAATTTTATCATAGTATTGAATTTGATCTGGATTGATTAAAGCTTTAGCAACTGGAAAACCAAGAAAACGAATATCAAGTAGGATATTTCTATCCTTCTCAATGGCTATATCAAGAGTGAATTTCTGGTTCTTAGTTCCATCTTGTTGATAGTTGGCAGTCGTTCTAATTAATGCTGTATCAAATGCTTGTGCATTTTTAGCATGTTCATTCAAAACTTTTAAGGCAGTTTTATTATGAGTAGCATCTTTTTCAGCAATATCGTATATAGCTTTATCTTTTTTACAGCTAGCCAATAAGGTTAGGCAAAAAAGAAAGAAAATTATTTTCTTTTGCATTTTTCTTACATTTTATTTACCATGAAATATAGCTAAAAAAAATCCGTTTCAAATAATTTTAAAACGGATTTAAGAATTTCTTATTTAAGAACGCTGTAATCTCCTATACTTATATCAGAGTGTTGTGCGTTATAATTCACATGATTTCCAATCATTGCATTGTCTAAAGTAGCATTGCTAATGGTAGAGTTAGTTTGAATTAAACTATTTTTAATCGTTGAGTTTTTAATTTTAGTGTTTTCACCAAGAGAAACATTTGGACCAATAGTAGAGTTAATTAGAACTACATTATCTCCAATGTAACATGGAGCAATAATAGTACTATTTTCCAATTGGATATCTTTAGAGATATAATTTCGATTTTCTTTTTCTAAGAACTCTAACATTCTGTTATTTGTATCCACTGTTGCATCTTTATTTCCACAATCCATCCAATGGTCAACTTTACCAGGAACAAAGATTTTGCCTTTTAACTTCATGTTTTCAAGTGCATCAGTTAATTGGTATTCCCCACTTTTTATAATGTTATTATCTAAAAGGTACTCTAATTCACCTCTTAGGTTTTCTCCACTTTTAAAATAGTAGATACCAATTATGGCTAAATCAGAAACAAAGTCTTTTGGTTTTTCAACAAAATCTACGATTTGGTTTTGTTCATTGAGTTGAACAACTCCAAATGCACTAGGATCCTCTACTTGTTGTACCCAAATTACACTATCTGCTTGTGTATCCAAATTAAAGTCTGCTCTAAATAAAGTGTCCGCATAAGCAACAACAATTGGGCCTACCATTGCTTCTTTAGCACAAAGGATAGCATGAGCTGTACCTAATGCTTCATTTTGGTAGCATATAGTACCTTTAGCTCCTAAGTCATTTGCTATTTTGATTAAATCTTCTTCTATTTGCTTTCCAAAGCTTTCATGGATAATAAAAGCGATTTCATCAATTGGGTCATTTAAAACTTTTGCAATATCTTGTACTAAGTGGTGCACTATTGGCTTTCCTGCAATAGGAATTAATGGCTTAGGAACAGTTAAAGTATGAGGACGTAATCTAGATCCTCTTCCTGCCATTGGTACGATTATTTTCATTTTGTAATTTTTTTAGTATTTATTTTACACCAGTACTTCCGAATCCACCTTCTCCTCTTTGAGTTTGGCTTAATTCTTCTACTGGTACCCAAGTAGCTTGCTCAAAAGTTGCAATAACCATTTGGGCAATTCTTTCCCCATTTTCAATAGTAAATGAGTCTTTGGATAGGTTTACAAGAATCACACCAATTTCACCACGATAATCTGCATCAATTGTACCTGGTGAATTTAAAAGAGTAATTCCATGTTTAGCAGCTAAACCACTTCTAGGTCTTATCTGTGCTTCATAACCTTCAGGTAACTCTAAGTATAATCCCGTTGGAATAATAGCTCTTTCTAATGGACCTAATGTAACTGCTTCCGCCAAGTTTGCTCTAAGATCCATTCCTGCGGACTGTGAAGTTTGATAATTTGGCAGTGGGTGTTGTGATTTATTAATTATTTTTACTGCTGTCATAAGTTGAGAATTAAATATCTAACAAATATAAAAAAGATATAAGCAACTAAAAAGAGTTATGCCCTTGTAATGAAAATTATATTGTTTTTACGCTTTAAGTTGGTGTATTTAGCTGTTTTCAAGCTAGAGTTCGTATTTTTGTTTTGTTAACTTTATGCTATGGAAGAAAAACAACCTAAGTGGTTCTCATTAGATGTTATACTCAATCGAGTAAAGGAAATCTTTGATTCTTCTATTTCTGGTAAGACCTTTTGGTTGAAGGTGGAAGTAGCTCAATTAAAAAAAGATAGACGCGGACACTATTATTTGGAGCTAGTAGAGAATAAACAAGGTGTTACATTAGCAAAGGCTAGGGCTACAATATGGAGGCAATCTGCTTTAGCTATTGAGGATAATCTAGGAGAAAAAAAAGATAGTATTCTTAAAGAGGGCGCTCAAATATTGTGTTTGGGCGAAGTTATTTTTAGTCCTATTTACGGATTATCTATCAATATTTTAGATATTGATTTGAGTTTTTCTTTAGGAGAAGTAGAACGTAAAAAACAACAAGCTATATTAACCTTGCAACAACAAGGGTTAATTGATTTAAATAAACAAGTTCCCCTACCAGTGGTTATTCAAAAGATAGCTGTATTAGCCTCGGTGAATTCTGCTGGGTATATGGATTTTATCAATCAATTAGAAACAAACGAGTATAGCTTTTACTTTTCTATTAGCAGTTATGATACAAAAGTACAAGGAGATAGAGCTCATCTGGAAATCTTGGAAAAGCTGCATAGTATAAAAAAAGATCACTATGATGTGGTAGTTTTATTAAGAGGAGGAGGAGCAGCTATGGATTTAGATGTATTTAATAATTTAGCTCTTTCTAAGTGTATTGCTACCTTTCACACGCCTGTTTTTACCGCTATTGGACATCAAACCGATACAAGTGTGGTAGATTTTGTCGCTAACC
This sequence comes from Myroides sp. LJL115, assembly GCF_054871665.1. Lineage (NCBI taxonomy): Bacteria > Pseudomonadati > Bacteroidota > Flavobacteriia > Flavobacteriales > Flavobacteriaceae > Myroides > Myroides sp. LJL115. The sequence goes on from NZ_JBTXLS010000009.1 coordinate 65,287, forward strand.
ATTCTTTTAAAACTCCAAGTGCTGCAGGTGCATTTATTGTGGAGAGAAATTTTAAATACTGGATTAAAATGAAAGATTTGTTTTTTCAAATTAAGCAGTACTATGGTAGTATTAAGGAACAGCAAAACTTTTTAATTTCTCAAAGAGCCCTTACCTTATCTAATTTAGGGAAATCTACTACAATAAAGAAAATGTCCCAGATAAATTCTTTGCAAAGTCAACTATCTTTGATGGTAAGAGAACCTTTTTTTAAACAAACTATTTCTTTAGAATCTATTGCTCAACAGGTAGGCAGTATTGCGAAAGCTGCTTGTACAGAGCAACTGCAGTACTTAATACAAAAAAGCTCTAATATAGCTTTGTTTACTAGTAGTACTAGAAAATCCGCAGAATATCAGTTAACTAACCAACAGGAATTATTGGGGTTCTATGCCAAGAGTATATTGAAGAAAAATCAAATACAGCAAGATCAAATTAACCAAATGCTACAAGCTTATGATTTAGAAAGTGTTCTTAAAAAGGGCTTTTCTATTGTTCGATTGAATAATAAAATATTAACGAAAGATACTGTTTTAAAAATAGGAGATGTTTTAGAAATCCAAATCTTAGATAAAGCCTATTTAATTACCATTAAAGATTTTAAAGAGACGATATTATGGAAGAACTTACTTATGAAAAAGCCTCAAGAGAATTAGAACTAATTCTAGGTCAACTTAAAGAGGATCAGGTTGGCATAGATGAATTAGCTACTAAAGTAGAGAGGGCCTCAGAGTTGATTACGTTTTGCAAGAAAAAACTAATGGACACTGAAAAGAAAGTAGATCAGATTATTGACAAGTTAGAGATGTAATAAACTACAAGAGGTTAGCCATAGCGCTAACCTCTTGTAGTTTATTTTAAGAAAAGTTGTTCTGGGTTCTTTGTGTAAAATCCCTTACATCATCCGAAGAAGGCAATTCGAATACTTCTAAATGGAAGTAATCTACTGCTGCTAAGACATGATCAAAAATATCGGCCATTACATTTTCATAAAACAGCCATAAAGTACTATTGGTAAACATATAAAGTTCTAATGGCAATCCATGTGGTGTGGGTTGTAGATGTCGAACCATGATAAAATATTCTTTGTGAATATTAGGATTTTGTTGGACATAGCGTAAAACATAAGCTCGAAATAATCCAATATTGGTAATTCTCCTACCATTAACAGGCATGGATTGATCTGCATGTGTGTCTGCATTATATTTCTCAATTTCCTGTTGCCTTTCCTCTATATAAGGTTTAAGGATTTGAATTTTCTTTAATTGCTCAATTTCATTTTCTTCTAAGAATCGGATAGATGAAATCTTAATATTTATGCTGCGTTTTATCCTTCTACCACCTGAATTTTGCATTCCTCTATAGTTTTTAAAGGAGTCACTAATAAGTAAGTAGGTAGGAATGGTTGTAATTGTTTTATCAAAATTCTGCACTTTTACAGTACTTAGGTTTATTTCTAATACTGTACCATCAGCTCCAAACTTAGCCATTTCTATCCAATCTCCCACTCTAACCATGTCGTTGGTAGAAACTTGAATACTCGCTACAAAGCCCATAATGGTGTCTTTGAAAATAAGCATTAAAATGGCAGAAGCAGCTCCAATAGAGGCGAAGAAAGTATTAAGATCTTTACCTGTGATACTAGAGAATATAATAATTACCGCAAAGGAATATATTATAATGGTTGCAACTTGGGAATAACTATCAATTGGCTTATCTGCTAGTTTTGGATTTGTTTTAGCATAATCTCTAATACTTTTTATTATAGAGCGTAGCATTGCAGTTACAGCTATAATGAAAAAGATATTTGTAATTACAATTGTAAAATGGGTTAAGCTTTTAAATCCTGTGAATATTATTGGAAATAGTATCCTAGCAAGGGTAATGGGTATTAAGTGGGTAAGATTATCAAGTACTTTGTTCTTTACTAAGATATCGTCAAATTGCGTTTTTGTTTTTGCAGCGAATTTCTTAACTATACTTATGATGATGTTTTTTAATACGTAATCTAAAACAAGCATGAAAAAGGTAAAAGACAATAGTAGAATAATGGTTGCAACTACCTGGGTTTCATATTTAGATAGTTGTAAAAAGGATAAACTTTCAAAAAACCAATAGTAGATTTTGTTGAACTCTGTTGGGTCCACCAGTTCGTTTATTTGTAAAGTTGAAAGTAATGGCGTAGACATATAATTAGTAGCTTAGCTCTTTTTAGTTTATTAAAAGATAGAATAAATTATACCTAATAATTACTTATTAGGTATAGGAATAAAAATAATACTTTAAACAAGGACTTTCTAATTAATGTTTTGTAGCATTTGATTTATTTTGTCCAAGTTTGGCGTTAGAATAACTTCGATACGTCTGTTTTTTGCTTTGCCTTCTGTTGTAGTATTCTCGGCAATAGGGGCATATTGACTTCTAGCTGCTGCAGTTAAATTCTTTTTATCTACTTGTTCATTTTTAGCGATAATTTCTACAATAGTAAGCGCTCGCTTTGAAGAAAGGTCCCAGTTTGTTTTAACACCTTCCCCTAAGTTACCTAAAATTTTATCATTATCCGTATGTCCTTCGATTACTACAGTAATATCAGGATTTTGAGCTAATACTTTACTTAGTTCTTCTATAGCCTTTTGACCTTCTGTGTTGATAGACCAACTACCGGATTTAAATAACAGTTTATTCTCCATAGAAACGTATACTCGCCCATTCTTTTGTTCAATGGTAAGCCCTCGTCCTTCGAAATCATTTAATGCAGCGGATAAATTATCACGTAAAAGGCGCATTTGAAGATCGTTTGCCTCGATGATACTTTCTAGGTCTTCTACGCGTTTTGATTTTTGTTCTAAATCGCTTTTCGCTTTAGCTAATCTAGCTGCCTCTGCCTCTAAAGACTCTTGGGAATACTTTTCTAAATTAGTGTAAGACATTTCTAAGTCTTTTAAACGATTTTTTGCAGCGGCGATTTCAGCATTTAAGTTTAGTCTCTCTTGCTGTAATTCTTTTAACTGAGCTGCTAAATCTCTTTTTATTTTTTCTAGATCATTATTGGAACTATTTAATAACTGAAGGTCATAATCTAGTTTTTGATTTTCTAGTTGCGCTTCTTTTAACTGACTATCTAGTTCGTTATATAACTTTCGTGTTACACAAGAGGAAAGAAAGGTAATACATACTAAACTTAAGGCTAAATATTTAATTCTCATGCTGTTGATTTTTTAAGGTTTAATTTGAACTGCAATTGGGCAATGATCTGAATGCATAACAGAAGGAAGTATGCATGCATGCACTATACGCTCTTGCATTGGCTGTGCTACCATATTATAATCAATTCTCCATCCTTTATTGTTGTTACGCGCGTTTGCTCTATAAGTCCACCAGCTATATTGGTGAGGCTCTTTATTAAACATACGGAAGCTATCAATAAAGCCATGATTGATAAATTTGTCTAGCCAAGCTCTTTCTTCTGGTAGGAAACCCGAGTTTTTCGCATTCCTAATAGGATCGTGAATATCAATGGCTTGGTGACATATATTGTAGTCCCCACAGATGATTAAGTTTGGTATTTCTTTTTTTAATTCATTTATATAGTCGAAAAATGCGTCCATATATTGGTATTTGAAATCAAGTCTAGCAATATTACTAGCAGATGGTAAGTATAGGGACATTACTGAAAAAGTATCATAATCTACTCTTAGGTTTCTTCCCTCAAAATCCATAAAATCAATGCCTGTTCCGTAAACTACATTGTTAGGTTTGGTTTTACACAATATTGCTACTCCACTATATCCTGCTTTGTCAGCACTAAAATAATATTGGTGCTCATAACCTGCCTTGGATATTAAATCTGTGGGTATTTGTTCTGGTTTGGCTTTTATTTCTTGCAAACAAATAATATCAGCATCTTCTTCTACTAACCATTCTAATAAGCCTTTTTTTATTGCAGCTCTAATTCCATTTACATTGTAGGAAATAATTTTCATTTTATTGTTTGTTTTTTATTGTTTGCTCAAAAATATAAAAAATATAACTTAAAGTCTGTTATGTTAAGGTGGTTTTAATACAATATTTATTTTGTGATGAATCCTTTGGAAAAACCAGCTTTTTTGTTGAATTAAAAATAAAGGTTGTAGCTAAAGTTTTTAGTATATTTGTGTTACTTAATTTTAATATGAATGGGGTTAGTAACGGCTAAAGAAGTAGCAAAAGCAATTAATCTAGATAAGTACGGATTTTTAGGTACATTATCTGGTTGGATGTTAATGAAAGCGTTGAAAATAAGCACTTTAAATAAAATATATGATCGAAATAAACATTTAGATAATTTAGAATTTTTAAATGCTATTTTAGAAGAATTTCAAATCGAATTTGAAATCGACCCTGAAGAATTAAAGCGTTTACCTAAGAAGGGGCCTTATATTACTATTTCAAATCACCCATTAGGGGGCATCGATGGTATTTTACTTCTAAAGTTAATGCTAGAGCACGATCCAGAATTTAAGATTGTAGCCAATTTTTTATTGCATCGAATAGAGCCTTTAAAGCCTTATATAATGCCAGTAAATCCTTTTGAAAGTAATAAAGATTTAAAGTCTAGTGTAATCGGACTAAAGGACACTTTAAGACATTTAAGTGATGGAAAACCTTTAGGTATTTTTCCTGCTGGTGAAGTTTCCACTTATAAAGATGATGAATTAATCGTAGATAAACCATGGGAAGAAGGAGCTATTAAGCTTATAAAAAAAGCCAATGTTCCAGTTATACCGATTTATTTTCACGCTCAAAATAGTAAGTTGTTTTATTTTTTATCTCAAATTAATCCAACTTTGCGCACAGCCAAATTACCTTCCGAATTATTGACCCAGAAAAACAGGGTGATTAAAATTAGGATCGGTAGACCAATTTCAGTGGAAGAGCAAAATGAGCATTATGACCTAAAGGACTACGGTAACTTTTTACGTTTTAAAACTTATTTATTATCTAATGCCTATAAAGGAGATGATAAAAAGTGGATCAAAGTTCCATCTTTTAGTTTTAAGTTACCTAAAACAATTAAAGATATTGCAGAACCAAGCTCTTCGGATTTAATTCTTCAAGAAGTAAATAGCCTTAGAGAAGGGAATTCTCGTTTGCTAGAGAGTAAAAATTACGAAGTTTTCTTATGTAAGGCAGATAAAATACCAACTATAATGAGGGAAATTGGTCGCCTACGTGAAATAACTTTCCGACAAGTAGGAGAGGGAACCAATAACTCCTTGGATTTAGATAGCTATGATAATTATTACCATCATATGTTTTTGTGGGATACCCAACATAAGCAGATTTGTGGGGCTTATCGTATGGGATTAGGAGCAGAGATATATAAGAAGTATGGTATTAATGGATTTTATCTAAACGAATTATTCCGTTTTGAATCAGAGCTTTACCCAATGTTATCCGAATCCATCGAAATGGGACGTGCCTTTATAATTAAAGAGTACCAGCAAAAGCCAATGCCATTGTTTTTATTATGGAAAGGTATTGTACATACTACTCTTCGTTATCCAGAGCATAAGTATTTAATTGGTGGAGTAAGTATAAGTAACCAATTTTCGGATTTTTCTAAGTCACTGATGATTGAATTTATGCGATCTCATTATTTTGATCCTTATATTGCTCAGTATGTTACCCCAAAGATGGCTTATAAAGTAAATCTAAAAGATAACGAAAAGGATTTGATATTCAATGAGACCGAGTCAGATTTGAATAAATTTGATAAAATAATTGAAGATATTGAACCAGGGAAGCTTCGTGTACCTGTTTTAATAAAAAAGTACATAAAGCAAAATGCAAAAGTCATAGCTTTTAATGTAGACCCATTATTCAATAATGCGATTGATGGTTTAATGTACATCAAGATTTCAGATTTACCCGATAGTACTGTTAAGCCAGTGATGGAAGAATTTGAAGCAGAAATTGAAAGACAAAATAAGCAGGAATAGATATAAAAAAAAACACCTTGTACTACAAGGTGTTTTTATTATTTTATGAATAGTACAATCTAATTTTATCCACTATAGTCTGGGCTAACTTCTCTTTGCTTTCTATTGTCCATCCTGCAATATGAGGGGATAGAAGCACATTTGGAGATTTTAAAAGATATTGAAAGGGTAGTGGAAGTTCTTTATCTGAAAACATATTTTCAAAGGATGATTTTTCATACTCTAATACATCAAGGGCTGCTCCTAATACCTTTTTACTTTCTAAAGCTTGTACTAAGTCTTGTGTATTTACTGATTTTCCTCTAGCTGTATTGATAAACCAAATTGGCTTTTTCAAGCTATTAAAGAAATCTTTATTAATAAGATTAATGGTTTGAGGAGTCTGTGGGGTATGTAAACTTACAATGTCCACTTCGTTTAATAACTGTTCTAAACTAACCTCAGTGGCATTTTGATCTGACAGATTATCTTTTATATCATAAAAGATAACACGGCAATCAAAACCTTGTAGTCGTTTTGCAAAAGCCTTTCCCATATGACCATAACCTATTATCCCTACTGTTTTTCCTTCTATCTCGAAGCCTCTATTGCCTTCTCTAATCCATTTTCCTTGACGAACTTGTTGATCAACATCACTAAGTTTGTTCATTAAATTTAATAGCATTCCAATTGCATGTTCTGCTACTGCCGTTCGATTTCCTTCAGGTGCATTAAATAATTCTATGCCTTTAAATTTCGCATAGTCTACATCTATATTTTCTAAACCAGCACCTACTCTTGCAATAAATTTTAAATTTGTTGCTTTATCTATAAAATCTTTGTCGATTGAAAATCTACTTCTAATTACTATTCCCGTATATAGATGTATTTTTTTTTCTATTTCTTGTTTTGAAGCTGTATAGTCTTGGTCGTTTTCAAACCCCATTTTGCTTAACTCTTCTAGCATTAAGGGATGATTAGAATCTATATGAAGTATTTTTTTATGCATATATGAATAAATTTACATTAAAAATTTAAAAGCCTAAAATAGATTTAGCAATGGAAAAGTAAATTAAAATTCCAAAGATATCATTACTTGTAGTAATAAAAGGTCCAGTTGCTAGTGCTGGATCTATACCATATTTATTTAGTAGTATAGGAACAAAGGTACCTATCAAACTTGCTATAATAATTACACTAATCAAAGATACAGATACGGTAATACCAATAATATAATCTACCCCTAGTAAAAAGTGACTTCCTACCATCATTAAAATGGCTAAGAAAAAACCATTTAATAAACTCAAAGAGACTTCTTTTCCAAGGCGTGACCAAATAGAGCCTGAAATAGTATTATTAGCTAAACCTTGTACAATAATAGCTGAAGATTGAACCCCCACATTTCCAGCCATTGCAGCAATTAAGGGTGTGAAAAAGAAAAGGACTCCAAAGCTGTCCATAGCATCTTCAAAGCTTCTAGCTACATTTACTGCAATAAAACCTCCTATCATAGCCAATATTAACCAAGGTAACCTAGCTCTAGTTAGATCTAAAATACCATCATCCGCTTCTACGTCTTTGGAAATACCAGCAGCTAATTGGTAATCTTTATCAGCTTCTTCCTTAATAACGTCAACAATGTCATCAATTGTAATACGTCCAACTAGTCTACCCATTTCATCCACAACTGGAATTGCTTCTAAGTCATATTTTTGCATTATACGTGCTACTTCTACGTCTTTAGTGTCTACCTTTACATAATCTACAGTTGGTATATATACCTCACTAATATGTGCTGTGGTAGAAGTGGTAAGTAAATCTTTTAAAGATAAGCGTCCTTTTAGTTTACCAAAATCATCTAAAACATAGATGGAATGTACGCGTGAAACATTTTCGGCCTGTTTTCTCATTTCTTTTACACAAGTTAAAACAGTCCAGTTTTCATTCACTGATACATATTCTTTTGCCATTAGTCCACCTGCGGAATCTTCGTCATAGCGAAGTAAATCAACAATATCTTTGGCGTGGTCTAAATCTTCAAGTTCAGAAAGGACTTCTTCTTTTCTGTCTTGAGGAAGTTCAGAAATAATATCTGCAGCATCATCGGTATCTAGTTCATCTAATTCCTCTGCAATTTCTTTAGGAGAAAGGGTCTTTAAAATTTTCTCCCTAACATCTTCGTCTAATTCTAATAGAATTTCGGCGGTTACTTCACTATCTAATAAGTTGAAAATATATAATGCATCCTCTGAATCGAGTTCATTCATTATTTCAGCAATATCCGCATAGTGAATATCTTTTAAGCTCTCGTGTAGCTCTTTATCCTTTTTTTCAGCAATTAAATCTTCAAATTCTTGAATTGATTCTCTACTGATTTTGAACTCCATTGTCTTGTATTTTTAAGGTTATTTGGATAAAATCTTCATAACTTAATTGTTCAGGACGTAGGTTGAAGATTTCTTGAGATTTAATCTCATCCGATAAGTTAAAGCTTTTTAAGCTATTTCTTAGAGTTTTTCTTCTTTGATTGAAAGAAGTTTTTACTACTTGAAAAAACAACTTTTCATCACATGGTAAAGTGAAATTAGGCTTGCGAATCATTCGCATTACCCCAGATTTAACTTTAGGAGGTGGGTTGAAAACATGTTCTGACACGGTAAAAAGGTATTCAACGTCATAAAAAGCTTGACATAAAACCGATAGTATCCCATAGGTTTTACTTCCTTTTTTCTCACAAATACGTTCAGCAACTTCTTTTTGGAACATACCAGAGAACTCACAAACAAATTCTCTTAACTCCAGAGCCCTGAAAACAATTTGGGTAGAAATATTATAAGGGAAGTTACCAATAACTGCAAATTGTTCTCTATTAAAGGCAGTAGTTATGTCAAACTTCAGAAAGTCTTTCGCAAAAATATGATCATGGAGTTTCTCGTAGTGCTTACCCAAATACTCTACTGATTCAGTATCAATTTCAACTACAAAAGTTTCTACTGGCTTATCTAAGATATATTTGGTTAATACTCCCATTCCAGGGCCTATTTCTAAAACCTTATTATATCCATTTAGTGTTAGAGTATCTGCAATTCTTTTAGCAACATTCTCATCGGTTAGGAAGTGTTGTCCTAAATGCTTTTTAGCTCTTACTTTATCCATGTTCCTATTCTATTAAAATTCACTTATTAGTTCTAATTCTGTTTTGAATGTAAGCATTAATTCTCCAAATAGAGCTCTTGCTTGATTTTCAAATTGGTCATGATGTTTTTGGTAGTATTCTTCAAGGTGATCTTTTGATGGAGATTCAAATTGTAGAGAATACGTAGTTCCACCCATTTCCTCTTCCACTAGTACTTTTACCAATCTAGCTTTAGTAAATTTCTTGGTGTCTAACATAGCAGGGATAAAAGTGTTTTTAGTCCAATCTAACCACGCATCATGTACATTTTCATGAATATTAACTGTTATATTATATATAATCATCTTTAGTTTGATTTAAGTATTAAGCTAATAACTAGCAAAGAAAAAAAAAGCACCAAATGAAATTTTTTCGGTTTGGTGCTTTATACTATATGAAATTTGGATATTTAGTCTATGATATCAAATCCTGTATATGGACGTAATGCCTCAGGTATTACAATTCCTTCAGGAGTTTGGTAGTTTTCTAAAATACCTGCTAATACCCTTGGTAAAGCAAGTGAACTTCCATTTAAGGTATGTGCTAATTGATTCTTTCCTTCTTTATCTTTAAAACGAAGTTTTAAACGATTTGCTTGGAAAGTTTCAAAGTTAGATACCGAACTAATTTCTAACCATCTATCTTGAGCTGTAGAAAATACCTCGAAGTCATAAGTAAGAGCAGAAGTGAATCCCATATCCCCACCACAAAGTCTAAGAATTCTATAAGGAAGTTTTAATTCCTCTAATATACCTTTAATATGTTCTACCATTGTATCTAAAGCTTTGTAAGAATTTTCAGGTTTTTCAATTCTAACAATTTCTACTTTATCAAATTGGTGTAAACGGTTTAATCCTCTTACGTGTGCTCCATAAGAACCAGCTTCTCTTCTAAAACAAGGTGTATAGGCTGTACATAATACTGGTAACTCACTCTCTTGTAAGATAACATCGCGGAATAAGTTAGTAACTGGTACTTCGGCAGTAGGAATTAAGTATAAATCATCTACCGTACAGTGGTACATTTGTCCTTCTTTATCTGGTAGCTGTCCCGTTCCGATTCCAGAAGCTTCATTAATTAAATGAGGTACTTGGTATTCTTTGTATCCAGCTTGAGTGTTTTTGTCTAAAAAGTAGCTGATTAAAGCTCTTTGAAGTCTTGCACCTTTGTCCTTATATACAGGGAAACCAGCTCCTGTAATTTTATTTCCTAATTCAAAATCGATTATATCATATTTCTTAGCTAACTCCCAGTGTGGTTGAGCTCCTTCATGTAGTGTAGGAATCTCTCCCCATTGGTGTACATTTAGGTTGTCTTCTGCATCTTTACCAGCAGGAACAATATCTGTTGGTGTATTAGGTAAGGTATACATCTTCTCCGTTAAAGATGCAGTAATATTATTTAACTCTTCATTTAATTGTTTACTCTTTTCACGAAGGCTTGAAGTAGTTTCTTTGATTTCTTCTGCTTTTTCCTTCTCTCCATTTTTCATCAATTCTCCAATACTTTTGGATAGCTTGTTGGATTCTGCTAAAACACTATCTAACTCAACTTGTGTACTGCGTCTTCTTTCGTCTAACTCCAGCACTTCCTTTAGCAAATCGGCAACATCAAGATTTCTTTTAGCCAAAGCTTTGACTACTTGCTCTTGATTCTCTCTAATAAAAGCTATCTGTAACATATTTTATAAAAAATTAATTATTAGAGCAAAGTTAGAAAAATGTTTTCTATTTTGAGAGATTTTCTTGTTTAGGTTTTAAAATTTGTATAATATGAGGCTCTATGGTTGAATAAAACATGTTTTATTCAAGCTTTTAAACTTTGGATATGGTCTTTTGGTTGATAAACAAAACTTAAAAAGCTAATGTTCCCCAAAAAAAATAGGAAATACTAAAAGTAATGCTTTATTTTTGTCGACATTAGAAAAAGAAAGTAACAAAAAACAATGGATATACTAATTAAATTATCTCAATTTATTTTGAGCTTGTCCTTATTAATCATTTTACATGAATTAGGGCACTTTATACCTGCTAAGATTTTCAAGACTAGGGTAGAGAAGTTTTATCTCTTCTTCGATATTAAGTTTTCTTTATTTAAGAAAAAGATTGGGGATACTGTGTACGGTATTGGATGGTTGCCTTTAGGTGGCTATGTGAAAATTGCTGGAATGGTAGACGAAAGTATGGATACTGACCAACTAGCTGGTGAGCCTCAACCTTGGGAGTTTCGATCTAAACCAGCTTGGCAAAGATTAATTATCATGCTTGGTGGGGTTACAGTAAACTTTATTTTAGCATTTGTTATATATATAGGTATGGTATATGCCTATGGAGACTTATATATTGACAATAAAGATATAGAACATGGTGTAGTTATTCAAAGTCCAGTGCTTTTAGAGGCTGGTTTACAAACAGGGGATAATATTATCTCGGTGGATGGAAAGCAGATTGATCGTTTTCACAATATTAATGAGGCTTTACTATTAGGTCATAATGTTATTGTACAAAGGGATGGTGTGCAAAAAGAGATTCAGCTACCAGTAGATTTAATCGACCAAGTAATGCAAAATAAAGGTGGTGGATTTGTAAGTCTTCGTTTACCTTTTATTGTAGGAGCTATTGAACCAGGGTCTATAAATGAGGGAGTGTTCCAAGAAAAAGATGTTATTACTCAAATTAATGGTCAAACTGTAGAGTTTTACGATCAAGTGGGACCAATACTAGAGCAATATAAAGCAAGTGAGGTACCTGTTCTTGTTCAACGTGAAGGAAATTCCGTTGAAGTAATGGCTAATATAGATTCTGAGGGAAAACTTAACCTTTATTATATGCCTGGATTAACTTTAGATAATCTAGAGAAATTAGGACTTTATACTATAAGTAAAGAGAAATATAGCTTATTAGCATCTATCCCTATTGGAATAGAAAAAGGAAAGGAACGTATCCTTAGTTACTTTAGTCAATTAAAGAAAATTGTTCAACCTGAGACAGGAGCTTATAAAGGTTTAGGTGGTTTTAAAACAATGTATGACATTTTTCCGCAGTATTGGTCTTGGGAAGTGTTCTGGAATATCACTGCAATGTTCTCAATAATGCTTGGAGTAATGAACTTATTACCTATTCCGGCTCTTGATGGAGGACATGTTATGTTTTTATTGTACGAAATGATTACTGGTAGAAAACCAAGTGATAAATTTTTAGAAAACGCACAAATGGTTGGTTTCTTTATACTTATAGGTTTGTTGGTGTATGCTAATGGTAACGATATATACAGGGCAATCTTCAGTAATTAAAAAATAATTAAAAAAAATGGTATTTGTGTTTGCAGAAATAAAAAATGATATTATATTTGCATCGCAATAAAGGTAAAACATCACCTTCCTCCTTAGCTCAGTTGGTTAGAGCATCTGACTGTTAATCAGAGGGTCCTTGGTTCGAGCCCAAGAGGGGGAGCAAAAAACTAAATTTGATTTAGTGATTTGGATGATATACTTTCTGCAAAAGTTTTTTGTAGAAAAGGTGATGAACAATACCTTCCTCCTTAGCTCAGTTGGTTAGAGCATCTGACTGTTAATCAGAGGGTCCTTGGTTCGAGCCCAAGAGGGGGAGCAGAGCAAAGCTAGACAGAAATGTCTAGCTTTTTTTTTGCCCATTTCTGAAAGGAAGAAAGTGGGGTAGGTACAAAACTTGGGGGTTAAGCAAAAAGTTGCGTTACTCTGAATAAAAAAAGGCTTTATCTCCAACACCTCTATACATTGCTTTAAAGTGTTTTATTTTGGTATTAACAGATTCTGTGGAAGCGTTGCTTCTTCATAGATATGAGTGTATATAATGTAACTTATAATAAAAAAGGTAGTTCTTTTGTTTAAGCCTTTGTTGTTGGTTTTTTGACTGTATTGTTTATGAAAGGTTATCTACTTAGTAGGGGTGTTTGTTTTTTAGAGAATAATAATAAGGTAAAGCGCACTATGATAAATAGTTAGTTTTTCTATTGAAAAAAGAGTTAAAAAAAGCATGTATAAAGTTTGGAAGTAAGGGATAAGTTTCTACTTTTGCACCCGCATTAAGCAAGACGATCTTACACAACAAGAAGTAAAGTTACCTTTAAAAACATTAAAGAAATTTTAAGAAAAATAAATTTGGATAATGAAAAAATAAGGTGGTATCTTTGCAGTCCGCTTTAGGAAATACGAGGGCTGGCAAGAAATTAAAGAATGAAAATTTTCGAAATTTCTTTGGTAGTTTAAAATAAAGTATTACTTTTGCAACCGCTTTGAGAGATAAGCGCAACATTGAAGACACGTTCATAGACATATTGGATTGACAGCAAAATTTAACAAAGAGTAAGGCAAATCGCAAGATTTGATTTATATATCTAATTTAA